>NZ_JBSGZO010000262.1:0-11811 GCF_053611045.1 Streptomyces sp. NPDC054841
TTCCCCTCCCCGCCCCTTCCCGAACTGGGGCTCCGCCCCAGACCCCGATTCGGGGGCTCTGCCCCCGCACCCCTGCGCCTCAATCGCCGGCGGGGCTCAAACAGAAGGGGCGGGGAGGGGAAAGGGCCCGGAACGCGCGAGCCCGCCGGGCCCCGGGGAGGGGCGCGGCGGGCGCGTGAAAGGGGTGGGAGGGCGTCAGCCCTGGCGGGCCAGGTCCGCCGCGCCGACCAGGCCGGCCTTGTTCCCGAGCTGGGCCGCGAGGACCTGGGCGTGCGGTCGCCACTGGGCGCCGATCAGCCAGCGGCGGAACGACTTCCGGATCGGGTCGAGAACCAGCTCGCCCTCGTCCGAGACGCCGCCTCCGACGATGAACGCCGACGGGTCGAAGAGCGACGCGAGGTCGGCCAGACCGGCACCGGCCCAGCGGGCCAGCTCGCGGAAGGAGTCGACGGCCACCTTGTCGCCCTGCCGGGCGGCGGCGCTGACGTGCTTGCCCTCGATGCCGTCGGGCGTGCCGTCGCCGAGGCCGAGCAGGATCTCCGCGTTCTCCGGGGTCGCGAGGGCGCGCTGGCGGGCGTACCGGACGAGGGCGCGCCCCGACGCGTACTGCTCCCAGCAGCCCTGGCTGCCGCAGCCGCACAGCAGGCCGTCGGGAACCACCCGGATGTGCCCGAACTCGGCGGCCACACCGAAGCGTCCACGCCGCAGCTTGTTGCCGATGATGATCCCGCCGCCGAGACCGGTGCCGAGCGTGATGCAGATGACGTCTTCGTGGCCCTGGCCCGCGCCGAAGCGGTACTCCCCCCACGCCGCCGCGTTCGCGTCGTTCTCCACGACCACGGGAAGGCCTACGCGCTGCTCGATCTTGTCCTTGAGCGGCTCGTGGCGCCAGTCGATGTTCGGCGCGAAGAGGACGGTGGAGCGCTTCTCGTCGACATAGCCGGCGGCGCCGATGCCGACCGCCTCGATGTCGTGCCCCTTACCGGCTGCGGTGACGGCCGAGCAGATCGCATCCACGATGCCTTCGGCGGTCGGCGGAGTGGGCACCGTGTGCGTCTCGAGAATGGTGCCCGCTTCGTCGACCACGCCGGCCGCGATCTTGGTGCCGCCGATGTCGACGCCGATGGTGAGTCCCATGTGTCCCTCAGTTTTCGGTCGAGCCCCGCTAAGGCCAACCGTACCGGAGGGAGTCGGGGCCTCAGTCCAGGTCGATCTTCTCGCTCGGACCCGGCCCTTCGTCCCGCCGGTGGTTCTGGCCGGTCGTCTCGTCACGCGTCCAGCGCCGCTCGTGGCCCTCGACGGCCGAGCGGTACGCGGCCAGCAGTTCGTTACCCGCGGCCGCGAGATGGTCGAAGACCTGCGGGTTGCGCTCGATGACCGGCTCGACGGCCGACTTGGCCTGGCTGATCAGCTGCTGTACGGCACCCTGCGTGGCCATGCCGAACAGCGGGTTCTGCATCGAGGACACCTTGTCGGCGACCGCGTCGATGAGCTTGCGCAGCTCTTCACCCGCGGTGCCTGTGGGGTGACCGTACTGCTCCCGGCGGCGGGCCTGCTCCGCCTTCAGGTCTTCGTCGCACGCCGTGGCCCAGGCGTCGGCATCGGCGTCGTTGGTGGGACGCTCGGTGGCATCGCTCATGGCGCACTCCTCGGAAAGGGCTTCGTACTGTTGACGGTACCCGAACGACCGCGGACCCTTCAGCGTCTGCGAGGCCACAGGTCGGGGTCCGGCGTGAACCTGACCCTCAGGTGGCCTTCCCTGAGGCCCGCACCGGAGACCGTGCAGCGGCGCAGGACGGAGGGGAGGAGGAAGATCCGGCGGAACGGGCCGACCGTGATGAAGAGTTCATCACCGCGGCGGAGCAGATCGAGCTCCTCCTTGACGGCTCCCGGCAGCGGCAGCACCCAGTGGAGCTCGCCGTCCCCCAGAGGTCCGTCCTCCAGAGGTCCGTCCCCACCTCCACCGGGCTCTTCCGTGCCCCGGACGCAGACACGGCCCGGCCCGGCGCCACGCCCCGTGCTTCCGGCCGCGAAGCCGTCGCTGCCCGGGCAGAGCCCGCCGCCGAGGCCGGCCGTCTCGGAAACGGTGGCACCCGGCTCCGTGTCCGGCCCTGTGTACGGTCCTGTGGCCTGCACCGTGTCCGGCATCGTGTCCAGCGCGGCCAGGTCGTCGAGGCCGCGCGGGTCCCGGCCCAGGTGGGGGACCTTGCGGAGCGAGGCGGCCGGCGCCCACTCCTCGTACCAGCCCGCCAGGCACTTGGTCTGCTGGGCACGGAGCGCCGCGAGCCAGGGGTCGGGCGTTTCCCCCGGCAGGATCCGGTTCGCCACAAGAGTGTCGACGACCGTCCCGTACAGGGCGAGGCCGGTCCGGGCGGTGCGCAGGGTGTCCTCGGCGGCGGGTCCCGGCTCCGCGACCAGCCGGACGGTGGTGCTCCGATCCTCGATCAGTTCCTGTACCGCCGCCAGCTCCGTCTCCCAGCGCGCGGCGGTCTCGTACAGCCACTGCGCGGGCATCGGGACGCCGGCGAGCTGCGCGAGTACGGGGCGGAGCGCACGCGCCGCCTGCCGCTCGGCGGGCAGCAGCCGGCGCAGATAGCGGCGGAGCTGTTCGGGCAGGGCCAGCAGGGCGATGGTGTCGCGGACCGGGGGCATGTCGACGACCAGTACGTCCCAGTCGCCGGCCGCCGCGTCGCGCAGCGCGCGAAGGTGGGCGAACTGCTCGCTGCCGGGGAGTTCGGTGAGCTCCGCGTCCTCCAGCTTGTGTGCGCCCAGCAGATCGAGCGCGGCGGAGCTGCGCTCCTGGAAGGTGAGCAGCTCGCTGCGGAAATGCGCACCGGAGTCGATCCGCGCGGCCCACAGCCCGTCGGTGACCTGGCCCGGAGCGGTCCCCACCGGGACTCCGAGCACGGCGTCGGCCTCGGCCGAGAGCAGCAGGGTCCGTCCGCCGCGCCGGGCCGCCGCGAGCGCGGTCGCTGCAGCGACGGTGGTGCGGCCCGAGCCGCCGGGCCCGGTGACGAGAACGGTGCGCATGAGGGCGGTCGTCAGGCCTTCGGGCCGGACTCGACGCGCTTCTTCAGGCCGGCGAGGGCGCGGTCGATGATGACCTTCTCCGCCTTGCGCTTGATCATCCCGAGCATGGGGATCTTGACGTCGACGGTCAGCTGGTAGGTGACCTCGGTGCGCTCGCCGCCACCGGCCGGGGCCAGCGTGTACGAGCCGTCCAGGGCACGCAGCATCTGCGACTTGACCAGGGTCCAGGAGACCTGGTTCTCACCGGTCCAGGTGTACGCGAGGGTGTGGTCGTCCTTGATCGCACCGGCGTCGAGCACCAGCCGGACCTGCACGGCGCGGCCCTGGTCGTCCTTCTCCAGGACCTCGGTCTCCTTCACCTCGCCCGTCCACTCCGGGTAGCGCGCGAAGTCGGAGATCACCCCCATCACATCGGCCGGTGCCGCGTCGATGGTGATGCTCGAGCTGGTGTGTTCCGCCATCGCCGGGCTCCTCCAGTGCTATCCGGACGGGGTTGCGGTGTGCAATCTACCGTGACCGGACCGCTCACCATTCCAGGGCCCACGGCCTGCCCGTGGACGCGAAGTGCCCGACGTTCACGCACTCCGTCGCGCCGATGCGCATGCGCCGGGCCAGCGGCTGGTGGACGTGCCCGAAGAGGGCGTACCGGGGCCTCGTCCTGCGGATCGCGTCGAGCAGGGCCCGGCTGCCGCGTTCGAAGCGCCGGGGGACGGTGTCGTACGTCAGCTCGGGAACGTCGGGCGGGATGTGCGAGCAGAGGACGTCGACCTCACCGAGGGCCTCGACCTTCGCGGCGTACTCCTCGTCGGAGATCTCGTACGGCGTCCGCATCGGGGTGCGCAGTCCGCCGCCGATGAAGCCGAAGACGCGACCGTCCAGCTCGATGCGCTCGCCGTCGAGGACCGTGGTGCCCGGCCGCGCGTACTCCGGCCAGAGGGTCGGTATGTCGACATTGCCGTAGGTGGCGTACGTCGGGGTCGGGAACGCGGCGAACATCTCGGCGTACTGCTTGCGTACGGCGGCGAGGATGGCGGCGTCCCGGTCCAGCCCCGCCCAGAGCCTGCGGCCGAGCTCGCGGGCCTCGTCGAAGCGGCGGGCGGTGCGCAGCTCGACGATCAGGTCCGCGTTCTCCACGCCGAAGAGGTCGGGGAAGATGCCGCGGGAGTGGTCGGCGTAGTCCAGGAAGAGCACCAGGTCGCCGAGGCAGATCAGGGCGTCGGCCCCGTCGCCCGCCTTGGCCAGATCCGATGTGTTCCCGTGCACGTCACTGACCACATGAACTCGCATGTCGATCACCCTAGGGTCGTCGGCGGGGTACTGGGTAGAGGCGGCCGGACCTGCGGTTACTTCCTGGTCGTCCGGCGGGTGGAATAGTGTTCGCGGAGGTGCGGCACACAGGTGTGACGCAGGGAACATCTGACCGGGACCCCCTATCCGGAACCAAGTACTGATGGGTAACGTCCGGGCAGTCCCCGGTGCGTTCACACAGAGCCGTGGCGCCGGCGCCCGATGAGGAGCAGCAGTCTTGCGCGAGTTCAGCCTTCCGGCCCTGTACGAGGTCCCCACGGACGGCAATCTGACGGATCTCATCCGCCGCAATGCCACACAGCATCCGGACACCGCGGTCATGGGCAGAAAGGTCGCCGGTGCCTGGACGGATGTCACCGCGACCCAGTTCCTGGCCGAGGTGCGGGCCGCCGCGAAGGGTCTGATCGCCGCCGGGATCCAGCCCGGTGACCGGGTCGCCCTGATGTCCCGCACCCGCTACGAGTGGGTGCAGCTCGACTTCGCGATCTGGAGCGCCGGCGGTGTGACCGTGCCGGTCTACGAGACCAGCTCCCCCGAGCAGGTGCAGTGGATCATCGGTGACTCCGGTGCGGTCGCGGCGATCGTGGAGAGCGACGCGCACGCCGCCGCGCTCGGGGCCGTACGGGATTCGCTGCCGGCCCTTCAGCACGTGTGGCAGATCGAGCGGGGCGCGGTCGAGGAGCTGACCGCCGCCGGCGCGGAGATCTCCGACGAGACGGTCGACGAGCGCAGCGCGGTCGCCAAGGCCGACGATCCGGCGACGATCGTCTACACCTCGGGCACGACCGGCCGCCCCAAGGGCTGTGTCCTCACCCATCGCGCCTTCTTCTCGGAGTGCGGCAATCTGGTCGAGCGCCTCAAGCCGCTCTTCCGCACGGGCCAGAGCTCCGTCCTGCTCTTCCTCCCGGCCGCCCACGTCTTCGGCCGTATGGTCGCGCTCGCCCCGGCGATGGCGCCGATCAAGCTCGGCTGCGTGTCGGACATCAAGAACCTCACCGATGAACTCGCCTCCTTCCGGCCGACGATGATCCTCGGCGTGCCGCGCGTGTTCGAGAAGGTCTACAACTCCGCGCGGGCGAAGGCCCAGGCGGACGGCAAGGGCAAGATCTTCGACAAGGCCGCGGACACGGCGATCGCGTACAGCCGCGCGCTCGACACCCCGCAGGGCGCGTCGCTGGGACTGAAGTTCAAGCACAAGGTCTTCGACAGGCTCGTCTACAGCAAGCTCCGGGGCGTGCTGGGCGGTCGCGGCGAGTTCGCCATCTCCGGCGGTGCGCCACTGGGCGAACGGCTCGGCCACTTCTACCGCGGCATCGGCTTCACGGTGCTGGAGGGGTACGGCCTGACGGAGACGTGTGCGGCCACGGCCTTCAACCCGTGGGACCGGCAGAAGATCGGTACGGTCGGGCAGCCGCTGCCGGGCTCGGTGGTGCGGATCGCCGACGACGGCGAGGTGCTGGTGCACGGCGAGCACGTCTTCACGGGGTACTGGAACAACGAGGCGGCGACCGCGGAGGCGCTGGCCGACGGCTGGTTCCACACCGGTGACATCGGCACGCTCGACGAGGACGGCTACCTCGCGATCACGGGCCGGAAGAAGGAGATCCTGGTGACGGCGGGCGGCAAGAACGTCGCTCCGGCGGTCATCGAGGACCGTATCCGGGCTCACGCGCTGGTCGCGGAGTGCATGGTCGTGGGTGACGGGCGGCCGTTCGTGGGCGCGCTGGTCACGATCGACGAGGAGTTCCTGGCCCGCTGGGTCGCCGACAACGGGAAGCCGGCCGGTTCGACGGCCGCTTCGCTGCGCGAGGACGCGGATCTGCTGGCGGAGATCCAGCGGGCGGTGGACAACGGCAACGCCGCGGTTTCCAAGGCGGAATCGGTGCGGAAATTCCGCATTCTCACCTCCCAGTTCACGGAAGAGGCCGGCCACATCACGCCGTCGCTGAAGCTGAAGCGCAATGTGGTGGCGAAGGACTTCGCCGACGAGATCGAGGGGATCTACCGGGCCTAGGCCCCTGCGTAGTCCTCGGCGAGGACGCGCTCGATGTTGCGTTCGGCGAGCGCGGTGATCGTGACGAACGGATTGACGCCGATGGAGCCCGGGACGAGGGCTCCATCGGTGACGTACACGCCGGGGGCCCCTCGCACCCGGCCGTAGTCGTCGGTGGCCCGGCCGAGCACGCAGCCGCCGAGCGGGTGGTACGTGAAGTCGTCGGCGAAAGTCCTGTTGCCGCCGAACAGGTCGTACCGGTAGATCGTGGCGTTCTTCAGATTGATGCGGTCGAAGAGTTTCTTCGCCGCGTCGACGGAGACCTGGCTCTGCGCCTGGGTCCAGTTGAGCTTCGCGGAGTCGCTGGCCGCGTCGTACCTGAACGTGCCGCGCTCCGGATTCCTGGTGATCGCCAGATAGAGGCTGATCCAGTGCTCGAAGCCCATCGGGAGCGGGGCGATTTCGGCGAAGACCGGATTGGTGGCGTTGGACCAGTCGTCGATGCCCATGACGGGCATGGTCGCCTGGTTGGCCCCGACGGTGTCCCACATGTGGTTGGCGCGGGCGGTCATGACGTTGCCGTTGGTGCCCCAGCCGGTGCCGACGTGGGGGCTGAGGTCGGGCAGTGCGCCGGACTCCCGGGCGCGCAGGAGGAGTTCGGTGGTGCCGAGGCTGCCGGCGCCGAGGAACAGACGCGTGCAGCCGATGTCGCGGGTGGCGACGACCTTGCCGGTCGCGTCGATGCGATCGGCGGTGACGACGTAGGTGCCGTCCGGTTGCCTCCGGACGGCACGGGCCCGGTGGAGGGTCTCGATGGTGACGTTGCCGGTGCCGAGCGCGGCGGCGAGGTAGGTCTTGTCGAGGCTGCGCTTGCCGTGGTTGTTGCCGTAGATGACTTCGCCGGCGAGGGCGGACCTGGTGACCTGGCCCGCTGCTTCGCGCTCCATGTACCCGAAGTCGTAGACGTTGGGTACGAAGGTGGTCTTCAGGCCGGCGTTGGCGGCGTGCTTGCGGGAGATCCGGGTGAAGCGGTACCACTCGGTCGACTCGAACCAGGCCGGGTTGACGGTGTTGACGCCCAGCATCTGGCGGGCGCGCGGGAAGTACGTGTCGTACATGGCGGTGGCGTCGACGGTCGGCAGCGTCTCGGAGAAGTACGCGCGCTGCGGGGTGACGGCCATGCCGCCGTTGACCAGTGACCCGCCGCCGACGCCGCGTCCTACGTACACGGACATGTGGTCGTAGCGGACGCGGTCGAGTACGCCGGGGTAGGGGCTGATGTTCTTGTTGACGACATCGAGCCAGAGGAACTGGGCGAGCGGGGCCTCGGTGCGGGTGCGGAACCACATGGAGCGGTGGTCGGGGGCAGCGGTGGTGCAGAAGAGCTTTCCGTCGGGGCCGGGGGTGTCCCAGAGGCGGCCCATTTCGAGGATGAGGGTGGGGATGCCGGCCTCGCCGAGCCGGAGGGCGGTGACGGCGGCGCCGTAGCCGGAGCCGATGACGAGAGCGGGGGTGTGGTCCTGTGCGCCTGCGGCGGGCTGGGCGGCGAGGGAGATCCGGGCCAGCCCGAGTGCTGCGGCGGTCTGGAGGGCGCCGAGACCCAGGAGGTGACGGCGCGTCAGATTTGGTGTCATGTGCGCAGCATGTGCGGACTTTGGCGTTCCGCCTATGCGCTCCGCGCGTGATTTTTTGGGGGCGTGCAAGAGTGCCGTTTGCGCCAGGCGCGGGCGGGGTGTCCGTCCTCCAACGCCGGACGGGCGGATGCGTACCCGGCAAGGTGTCCGGCTTCGAACGCAGGACGGGCTTCGATTGAGCCCGTCGCTCGCCGCAGGTGCCCGGCAAGATCCACCGGACAGGCCCTTAAAGCAAGGCCCTCAGCCGGTCCGCCAGGAGGTCCCAGCGCCACCGCTCCTCGATCCAGTCGCGGCCCCGCTCCCCCATACGCCGCCGCAGCTCCGGATCCTGCAGCAGAGTCACGATGCGGTCCGCCGACTCCTCGGGAACACCGCCCCGCACCACCCAGCCCGTCTCGCCGTCGAGGACGGCGTCCGGCGCGCCGCCGGAGTCGCCCGCGACGACCGGGAGGCCGGTCGCCGAGGCCTCCAGGTAGACGATGCCGAGGCCCTCGACGTCCAGGCCGCCCCGCCGCGTACGGCACGGCATGGCGAAGACGTCACCCGCGCCGTAGTGCGCGGGCAGTTCCTCCCAGGGCACGGAGCCCGTGAAGCGCACGGACGCGGCCACGCCGGTCGTGTCCGCGAGCCCCCGCAGCTCCTTCTCGTACGGCCCGCCGCCGACGATCAGCAGCACCGCGTCCGGCACCTTCGCCAGGATCGCGGGCATGGCGAGGATCAGCGTGTCCTGGCCCTTGCGCGGCACGAGCCGGGAGACACAGACGACCACCGGGCGGTCCGCGAGCCCGAGCCGCTCGCGGACCGCGTCTCCGCCCGAGCCCGGGTGGAAGGTCTTCTCGTCGACGCCTGGCGGCAGTTGCACCATCCGCCCCGCCGCCTCGGGCGTCAGTGCCGCGGCGATCCGCGAGCGCGTGTACTCGCCGAGATAGGTGATCGTGTCCGTGCCCTCGCCGATCCGGCGCAGCAACTGCCGGGACACGGGCAGCTGCGCCCAGCCCGCCTCGTGGCCGTGCGTCGTGGCGACGAGCCGCCGCGCGCCCGCCTTGCGCAGCGCGGGCGCCATCAGTCCGAGCGGCGCCGCGGCCCCGAACCACACCGACGTACAGCCGTGCTCCCGCAACAGCCCCACCGCGCGCCGGGTGACGCGCGGGGTGGGCAGCAGCATCGTCGTACGGTCCCGGACGACCGTGAAGGGCTGCTCGGCGTCGAAGTCGGCGGTGGCCTCGATGCCTTCGCGGCTGCGCTTCCAGGTGGAGGCGTAGACGACGAGCTGCTCGGGGTCCAGGCGCAGCGCCATGTTGTGGAGGAACGCCTGGATGCCGCCGGGCCGGGGCGGGAAGTCGTTGGTCACGATCAGGGTCTTGTCCATCGCCGCCGACAGTACCAACGGCGGCCACGCCTCTTCGCAGGCATACGGTCGTTCCGGGCATCATGGCCGCTCGGCACCGTACGAAACGGCATGAGGTGGTCATGAAGGGCGCAGCCGGGCTGCCCGTCGCGGTGTGGGTCCTGACCAGGACCGTCCTGCTGCTCTGGGTCCTGAAGGTCCTGTACGTCACCGGCCCCGATGTGACCAGCGATGTCACGGTGATCTACCAGGGCTGGTACGAGGTACTGAGGACCGGCACGTACCCGATGGACGATGTCACCTGGCAGTACCCGCCTGCCGCCGCCCTCGCGATCCTCTCCCCCGCTCTGCTGCCCTTTCTCGGCTATGTCTCCGCCTTCTTCGTCCTGGCGCTGGTCTGCGACGCGGTGGTGTCCGGGCTGCTGCTGTACGCGGGGCGGCGGCCCGGCAAGTCCCCGAAAGGGATCTGGGTCTGGGTCGCGGGGGTGCCGCTGCTCGGCCCGACCGCGTACGCCCGCTACGACCTGATGGTGACGGCGGTCGCGGTCGCCGCCCTCCTCGCGGCCGCACGCCGGCCCGGGCTCGCGGGCGCCCTGGCCGGGTTCGGCGCGCTGCTCAAGGTGTGGCCGGTGCTCCTGCTGGCCGGGATGCGCCGGGGCCGTTCCTGGGCCGCCGCGGCGGTCACGGGGACCGGACTGCTGCTGGCCTTCGCGGTGACGATGCCGGGGGCGCTGGCCTTCCTCGGTTTCCAGCGCGACCGGGGCACCGAGATCGAGTCGCTGGGCGCACTGGTCTTCCATGTGGCCAGGCACTTCGGCTGGGACGGGCAGGTGCTGCTCAACTACGGCTCCGTCGAGTTCCTCGGCCCGTACGTCCCGCTGGTGAGCGCGGCGGCGCTCGGGCTGACGCTCCTGGCCCTCGGCTGGATGGTGGTGTGGCGGCTGCGGGCCGGGGAGTTCACGGCGAGCACCCCGGCCGACGCGGCGTTCACCGCGGTGTTGCTGTTCACCACCACGAGCCGGGTGATCAGCCCCCAGTACATGGTCTGGCTGGTGGGTCTGGCCGCGGTCTGTCTCGTGTTCCGGTCGAGCCGGATGGCGCCGCCCGCCTGTCTGGTGCTCGCGGCCACCGGGGTCACGTTCCTGGAGTTCCCCATCTGGTTCGCGGAAGTGGTGGCGAGCGATCCGCCCGGCGTCGCGCTGCTGGCGGTGCGCAACGGGCTGCTCGTGACGGCGACGGTGCTGGCCTGCCGACGGCTGTGGACGAGTACGGTCGCCGGGCAGCGGCGCCGGAGACGGCACGCGCTCCCCGCTCAGCCCGTGCGCGACAGGAAGACCGTCGGGTCCTGACGGGCGGGCGCGGTCCGCCGGAACAGCCGGGCCATCGCCGCGCACTGCACTGCCATGGCCAGGGCCATGGCGAGGCACACGCCCGGCAGGCCGAACCCCGACAGCCCGTACGCGAGCGGCAGTTGGACCAGTGATCCGACGATGGTGATCCGTGCCACCAGGGCGCTGCCGCCGCTGCCCTCGAAGACCCCGCCGAGCGCGATGAAGCAGGCGAGCAGGGTGAGATACGGGCCCAGGCAGCGCAGGTACGTCGCCCCGGCCCCGGCCACCGCCGGGCCCGCGCCGAAGGCTTGCATCACCCAGGGCGCGAGCCCCAGCAGCAACAGCGCGGCGCCCGCGCCGAGCGTCCCGGAGACCAGCAGCGCCTGGCGTCCGACCGCCCGCCGCTCGTCGCGCCCGGCACCGAGCAGATGCGCGGTGTGGATGGAGGCGGCCTGGCGCACGGCGTAGAACGCCATCGTGGCCACGTACATGGCCTTTGTGGCGATGCCGTACGCCGCCACGGCGGTGACCCCGAGCCGGGCCACGACGGCGACGAGCGCGAGGGCGCCCGCCATGCGGACGACGAAGTCTGCGGACATGGGCAGTCCGGTGCGGGCGGTTCGGCGCAACACTCCGAAAACGGGCCGGCCGGGCCCGGCGGGAGGGGCGGCTCGGGCGGCGCGCAGCACCGGGTTGCGGCGCAGGGCGACGAGCCCGGCGGCAAGGGCCGCCGAGCGGCCGACGACGGTGGCGAGGGCGGCGCCGCCGACCCCGTACCGGTCGATGAGCAGCGGGTCGAGGAGGAGGATCAGACCGTTGGCGAGGAAGGCGAGGCGCATGGGGGTGCGGGTGTCGCCCGCGCCCTTGAGGATGCCGTCGAGGAGGTTCGTCGCGAAGAAGACGGCCATGCCGGGGAGCGAGATCGCGAAATAGCCGGCAGCGAGGGCGGCGGGCGGGCCGTCGCCGCCGAGCACCAGCCGGGCGAGCGGATCGCGCAGGACGTACCCGCCGACCGCGACGGGCGGCACGATGAGCGCGCACAGCGCCCAGCCGCCGCGTACGGCGGCCCGTACGGCTCCCGGGTCCTCGGCGCCGCGGGCCCGGGCGACCAGCACGGTGGTCCCGGAGCCGGCCATGAGGATCACGCCGAGGAGCAGGTTCTCGACG
>NZ_JBSGZO010000263.1:0-11745 GCF_053611045.1 Streptomyces sp. NPDC054841
GCCCGAAGGCGAAGTCCATGTCCCCGGACTCGTTGGCGGTGGCGGTGGCGAAACCATCCGGCAGTGACCGCTCTGGGGCGGAACGCTTCAACATTTCTGCCAGCTGGCGCTGCTGGCGATGCTGGCTCCGATACTTGGCCCGTGCTCTGGCCCGCTGCTGAGCCTCCTTGATCTCCGCGTCGTAAGCATTGCGCTGCTGCGTTGCTGATTGATGCTCGGCTCTGGACACCGCTCCGACGACCAGGGTGTGGCTCTCCAGAGCGAACATGGCGCGGGAGAGCCCTTGCGTCAGAGCATTGAGCAGGGGCTCGGACTGCGGCTGACGGATTCTCAGCGCCTTGAGCAGATCGCCCGATCCGATCGGCTCCTGCGAGACCGAGGAATCCAGATAATGGAACGCTGCTTCGTGCAGGAACTTCGTCACGATGGGGCTGTGGCGCTCGCCCAGCCTGACGTCTGAGAGACCAGCCGTTCCCAGGGACTTCATCGCCGCGCGGCTGTAGGCGGCAGCCTTCCAGACGTTGACGAGCTTGTCGAGGGCGCGGTCGTCCAGGAACGCAACGCTGGTGCTCTTCTCGTTCCGCAGCCGCGTGACAGCGTCGCGGAGCTCTTGCGCAGCCTGATCGCGGGCATGCTGCCAGGTACGGCGCAAGGCGTGATCGTCCATCATCCTGGACAGCCGCTCCAGCTCCAGCAAACGCTGTGTAGCCTGCGCGTCGCCGAACATCGCCTCCAGGGCCAGGTTTCGAAGCCCCGCGTCATCGTCGAAGTACGCGAGGAACTTCCCTGGCTCTGGGTACACCTTGAACAGCGCGTGGGCCTTGGCCAGCATCTGACCGGCTTGCGCCACACTCTTCGCCGCTTCGCCGGCCAGCCGGACCGCCTCCTCGACGGCCGGATCCTCGATCTGGTCCTTGAAGTACTGCTCCCAGGCGCTGACCTGCGCATTCTGAGTGTTATGCCGTTGCTCCGCCGGCCCGTACACCTGTGGCGGACGTACCCTGATCGGTGTCGGTGCGCTGCCGCGCCGGGTCGCGAGTTGCTCGGCCTCGTGCCGCGTGGCCTGTATCTGCTCCCATGTCGGTACCTGCGCCCCTGCCCGATGTAGGGCCTCGTCCAGGTAGGGGGTGTGCATGTTGACGGCCCGGCCGGCAATGTGAAACACCCAGCTGCCTGTGCGCCGGACCTTCATCACACCGTGGGCGTCCAGCTCATACGTACCCGAGATCACCCGGTTGTCACTGTCGACGATGACCCGGCTGGTGGCACCCATGACCTTTCTGCCACCGCTGAGTTGGTGCACTTTGGACGCAAGCGAACCGTCCTTGCCCGGCAATGAGGACCAGCAGCTCTGCAGGACGAACCCGAAGTCCTCGCCTGACGTCCTTTTGCCCAAGTGAAGGTTCTGGACGATCTGCTCGGCGTCGACTTCTCGCCCGGCGACCCTGACGCCGCCGGTGGCGGTACCCTCACCCGCTAGCGAGCGCCAGCCGGGGACGTGCAGGGTGGCCAGTGCCGCCTCCTGCAGCAGACCCTCAGGCTGGTCCAGAGCAGTCCACTGCCCGCTTCCGTCGCCGTCGGCCTGGGCCTCGGGAACGAGCCAGGTGTGGGTCACCACCGGGTCGCCCTGCACCCGCTGCTTCGGGGTCAGCAGGTAGTCTTCGACGTCTTCGAAGCCCTCCGGCAGCTCCTCGATCCGGGCGCCCGATTCGGCGTCGCCCTCGGTCTGCTCGTCGCCCAGCAACGCCCGCGTGGCCATCTCCCGACGAAGCTCCTTCGCCGTCATCGGCTGGAGTACGACGCCCGGGGGCGGCTCGAAAGCCGCATGCTCGGCGTTGATTGTTGAGGCGTCCTGTGGGGTGCCGCTGGTCGGGGTGGGGGGCAGGGTCTGTTCCGTCGCGACCGTAGCGTCCGGTGCGAGCATGTAGTCGTCGCCGGCCTCGTTGATCTTGATCCGCCACTGCAGCTCGTTGGCGAATACATTGCCGCTCTCGCGCTCGGCAGCCAGGCGCGCGCTGAGACGGGAGCGCTCGGGTTCCCTGCCGAACAGACGCTCGGTGTTGGTGGCCCAGTCCGTGCGGAAGTCGTCTGTCAGCTCGGTCAGCCTGTGCTCTTCAGGGGACGATGCAGGCGAGGTCGTGGTGTGGATCCGGTCGGCGTAGGTCCGGCCGGCCTCCCCCAGTGACTCCTCCAGGATCTCCTCTGCCGCGAGGTCGTGCACCAGCGAGGCGGTGAGTAGGGCAGCTCGTGGTTGCCACGCCTGCCTGAACTCCTCAGGGCGCAGCCCCCGCTGCTGTTGGGAGAGTTCCTCCAGCTGGAGCGAGACCTTTTGCTCAACAGCCTTGCGGACGCGCTGAATGCCGAGATCGGAGAGTCCCGAGCCGGGCAGGCCGGTGTCCGACAGTGAGGTGTCCGCGACCCCGCCGGGCCGCGAAGCGCGCACCGTCAGCGCAGCGGCGTCGAAAGCCGCCAGCACCTCGTCCTGCAGCTCCTCCTTCAGCGTGCGAAGGGCCAGTTCCGCGTGCAGCTTTGCGTCGTCCGCACCCCAGACCGACGCCAGTCGCTCCTGCCACCGGGCACCGGTCTGCTCCCTCTCCGCCGGGTCGAGCATCTTGGTGCCCGGCCAGACCAGTCCGAACGCCTCCCGCACCTGCTGGGCGAAGTGATCGGCGACGGCGTGCACGGCCCCGGCCGAGTACGGGGACCCGTGCTCCTCCGACTGGTCCTCGGCCAGTTCGTCGTGCGCCGACTGGCCGTCCACCGGCTGATCGGAGACCGTGTCGCCCTCGTGGTCGAACTCGTCGGTCTCATCGAGCACCTTGCCGTGCACCACGTCGATGTTCTCCGTGGCCTCGATCCCGACTGCGGCCAGTACCTTCGCCCGGGCGTCCTCGACCGCCGCAGCTTCCGTGGCCTTGTACTCGACCCGGTCGTCCAGCGAGGCGATCAGTTCGTCGATCTTCTCCAGTGCGCTGGCACGGAGCACGTCCGTGGTGTGCCGACTTCTGCGCCCCCGTGACTGAAGGGACGGCTGCAGCAAGCTGAACTCGGCCTCCTGGCGGTACTCCAGGAGGGTGTCGTCGACCTGACCCAGGATCTCGCTGTTCAGTTCCACCTGCGCGGCCAGATGCAGCCGCCTGCCCGCCGCACGCGCCTCCTCAGCACGCTGTTCGGGCGACTGCTGAGACATCTCCTGGTTCTGGGGCTGGGACACGGACACTCGATGGTGCCGCTCCAGGGCTGCCTTGAAAGCGGCTCCCACCCTGTTCTTGGCCATCGTGGCGTCGTACAGGAACTCCAGCCGTTCCTCGGTCAGCGCCTCGATCTTCCCCAGCCATTCGCTTTGGAGCTTTTCGACATTCTCCTCGTGCTGGGCTCGCTGGAGCGCATTCGCGGTCACCTTCAGCCCCGGCACGAACCGTTCGGCATCGAGCAGGCCACGCATCAACGTCATGCGGAGCTTCATCCGCTCGGCTCGCAGTACCGAACGAGGCAGAGAACGCCCGGTTTCCTCCAGGTACGTCCGCTCCTTTTGCTCGATGCGCCGCATCAGGGCGGCGATCGTCTCCTGGAACCGGACCGCTTTGTCCACCCGGCCCTGCAGATGGTCCGCCATACTGGCGAACTGCTCGTCCCAGCGCTGCTGCGCCTGGGTCGCCCGCTGCGCCCGCTCGTCCTCCGCACGCTCGGCATCCTCTCGGGCCTCCTTTCGGGACTCCTCGAGGCCCTGCCATTGACCGAAGATCTCCGCATGAGACGCGCGGACATCCCTCTCCAGGCCATCGCGAAGGTAGGCCAGCATCTCGGGCATGAGCTCAGGCGAGGAATCCTCGGACTCTGTGCGTTCCAGCAGTGCATCCAGCAGCGTCCGGGCGTCCGCGACCGCGCTGTCCTCGGACACTGCGAGATCATGACGCTTCTTGTGGTGGGCCAGCAGCTGCTCACGCTGCTCCGCCCACGCCTTTCTGCGCTCCTGATGCTGAGAGTAGGACACCGGGCGCTGGTGCGCCGCCAGTTCAAGCAGTGATGGCAGCACATGCAGCTCCTGCTGATACCGGGCCATCCACTGGTTCACCGCCGCATTGAGCTGCTCCTGTGACCAGTCACCGCCCACCCGACCGCCGAGGATCTCCTCATACGCGGGCAGCAGCCGCTCGTGAAGGTAGCGAGTAGCCCACTCTCGTGTCTGCTCAGGATCGCTCTGTTGCCCACCCTGCCGAACGGTCACATCCGCGACCGCCGAATCCAGCTTGTCCTGCAACCGCTCCGCGAACGAATCCGACTGCAGATCCTCCGCAAGCTCCAGGACATGCGGCAGGGCCGCCAACTCCTGCTCGTAACGCTCGGCCCACAGGCTTGACATTGTGTCCTGCTGCGACTGGTGGACCTCCAGCCGGCCGCCGTAGATCTCGTCGTACACCGGCAGCAGTTGCTGCCGCATGTAACGCACCACCCAACTGGGCGCGTCCACATCATCGGAGCCTGGCGCGCTGGTCCCGGTCTGTCTGGTCGCCAGCTTCTGCACCGCTGTCTCGATGGCCGCCTCGACCTGACTGCGACCCAGCGCATGCAGCACTTGCCCCTCGACACGGGCAGCCTGCTCGGCCGCGTACTCGCGCCAAGCAGCCACCACTGTCTCAGAAGTCAGCTCCACCCCGTAAAGCCACTGACGCAACGACTCCAGCTGCCCCCGCAATACCTCCGACACCACCGGAACCAGATCATCACGCCCGCTCAGAGAAGCCAGCGACCCCGCGACCGCGTCCGCAACACGCAGCGCAAACCCGTCCTGCACCCCCCGAACCAACTCCAGCCCCGCCGCATCCAGCCCATCCAGCCCGGCCTGCCGCTCGAACCCCACAAGGACGCCCCGCAGAGCATCCACCACCCGCCCGAGAACAACCCGCTCATGCGGCAACAACACCAAAGACCGCGCCGACTCGCCCGCCCGGTCAGACACGTCCTCATCCACCGACGACACCGAATCACCGGCAGACTCCATGACCGAATCGGCATCACCACGCACCACCGGCCCGGAACCAGCCTCCACAACGGCTTCAACCACCTCAGACTCAGGCGTCTCTTCCGCACTGGAACGCGCATTCAGCTCACTCTCGGCCGTCGCCGTCTGCTCCGCAGCCTGCAACCTGCGCACCTCGGCCAGCCACCCATCCAGGTCCGCTGTCCGCGCATCAAACACCCCCACCGGCCGCTCGACCAGCACCTCCCCGCCAACCACCGGCTCACGACGAAGCACCGCCGCAGACCCCGAGGAAACCTCCGACCCATCGACCACTACACCATCAACAGCACCAACACGCTGCCCAGACTCCGGCCCGAGAGACGGCTCAGCCTCCCCAACATCAACAAGCGTCAACGCGTCATCGTCCGCAACATCAACAGGCGTCAACGCGTCATCGTCCACAACCCCATCACGCCCAGCCCCTCCACCTCTCGGCTGATCGCGCGGAGGCGACGGCGCCGCCGAAGGATCCCTGCTTTCCCGATCCGGCAACGCGTCAAGCTCCGCCATCAGCCGCTCCACCTGCTCGGCGTGCGCGGCATCCTCCGCAATTTCCTGCGGCGTACGCTCAACAACCGGCGCAGTGTCAGTCTGGGCTGCATCGGTCTGGAGATGACCGGACTCGTCGAGGAATCCGCGGTAGGCATCCAGCAGGTCGGCAACAGCCGTGGGATCACCACCCTTGCGGGCCACATCGGCCCGCTGCTGCCACGAGTTGTGATCCGCCACTGACATCCAGGCGGGCTTCTCCCCAAGCAAGAACGTCAGAACCCGATCGGAGAACTCCGAGTGCTCGCGCGCCTCGATCTCCGCAAGCCGATCGTCCCGCCAGACCTGAAATTCCCGCAGCAGATCCGCGTGCGGCTTCGCATCGCCGGCCAGCTCGGCTCGCAGCAACCGCCCCTGCCACCCTTCCAGCTCCGCGGCCAGCTCCGGGCTCTCCTGCGAGATCCGCTGTTCCCCCTCGTCCATCAGCCCCGCGAGCCGATATTCCAAATGCCGCTCCGAGGACAGCACACGCGCGTCGCGTCCCACCAACCGCGCGTGCCGCTCCTCCAGCAGCCAGTTCTCATGGGCGTCCCAAACCGCCCGCCGGTCTGGCTCTGGCAATGAAGCAGCCTCTGACAACCGCCGCGTCCACTCCCGTCGATCGTCATCCTTCACACCCAGTTCGTCCCAGCGTTCCATCACCTCCCGCCAGGCATCGTTCTCCCCCAGGCCACGCTCACCCACCGAACGCGGAACCTTGGGCAGCAACGCGTCCAGTGCATCCGCCTCTTGGACCTCGCCCATGAACCGCTCGTACAGCTGATCCGTCAGCGCGTCTGCTCCCGCCTCACGCGCTGCCTCCCACCGGTTCAGCAACTCCTGCGGGGCATCCAGCAAACGCAACAGACGCGCCTCCAGCGACTGCCGGACGACTGTGTCCTCGCCAGCTCCCCTCGCCCTCACCCGAGCCCAGAACTCATCCAAGACCTCGTTCGGCGACCGCTTCCCGGCACCCAGCCCGGCCTCGGCCCGCTGGTGTTCGCTCCGGAAGTAGTCAACCTCCGACTCCTCCATCCCCCGCGGCAGATCCCGCCCCCACAGCAACTCCACCGCCTGTTGGCGCCGCTCCAACACCTCCAACCGCTCCAGATAACCCCGCAACACCGCGAACTCATCGGCAGCGCTCCCCCGCGCCTCCCACCGGAGCCGCTCCCACGACGCTGCCTCATCCGCATCCATCCCCGTCGGCAACTCATCGCCACGCAGCTCCCGAAACCGGATCACCTCCCACGGCACATCTGGAAGCGATTCCTCCAGCCCACTCTCCGGCAACTTGTGCCGCGCCTCAGGCAGGCTGTTCAGCAACGCAACCAGCGCCTCCTCCTCGAGAGGCTCAGCGGCGGGATCCGCGCCCGGTTCCTGAGACCGGGTCACACCATCGGAATCGGCCGCGTCATTCTGCGAGGCCGGCGCATCGTCCTGTGCCTGATCTCCGTTCGAGGTGGAGTGGTCTTCGTGAGGTGTGGTCGGATCGGCACCATCGCCGTCAGGGGCGTGATCCAGCCGGAGCGGCATATCGTCATCGGTCGGGTGAAGGCCGTCGGTGTCAGCAGTGCCGTCCCGCGGGACCGGCATATCGCCGTATACCTGCTCCCCGTCCGCAGACGGCTTGTCCGCACGGGGGGTGATTGTTTCAGGGGACCGGGAATCACGCTCGTGCGGGGACTGCGCCGCCTGCTCGCCCGCGGCCGGCGCCTGCGCCACACGCTCCGCCCGCTCACCAAAACCGGGCTTGCCCACGACCTTGTCCACGGCCTCGCGGTACCGGGACGCACCCTGAGCCGTGGCACCATCCGACTCCGCCTTCGCCCCCCGCACCCCGCCATCACCCAACACATTGCCAGGAGCCGACTTCTCCACAGCACCCGACAACCCACCGGGCGAACGAACAGCCGGCGACTCCCCCACAGCACCGCCACCCACCGGCCGATCCACCGACGCCCGTCCCGGCGCCGGCGAGCCGTGCTGCCCATCCGTCAGCCCAACCGCAGACCCCTGCCCGCCACCCTCAAACAGCTGCCCCGACCCCTGCCCCGGCGACACCCACAGATCCTGGCCCCCACGGGACGACGACCCGTCCAAGACCCCAGACCCATCCCCCACAAACTCCAAGTCCCCCGACACCACATGGCCGCCATCACCACGCAACGCACCACCATCACCACCAGGGACCAGCCCCTGGCCACCACCATCCGAAACCGCAGCCCCCACACCCCCCAGCCCGGCACCATCCGACTGCTGCCCCACCACCCGATACGGCTCCACCACCGAAGGAACCGACCCATCCCCCCGACCCAACCCCCCAGACACACCCTGCAGTGCACCCAGCGACACATCCCCCGGACCCCCACGCGCCGAGGCCGGCACCCACACCGACGGATTACCCGGCAGAGCCGGATTCACCACCCCGCCCTGCGGCCCACCCGCCCACACCGGCACCCCCACACCGGCACCCTCATCCACCGACCCCTGCCAGAACGCGGTATTCCCCCCGCCCTCCGACAACCCCCCACCCAACTCCCCGAACTTCTCCCCCAACCCCTTCCCCACACCAAAACCGCCGGCCGCACCACCACCCAGCCCGCCGACCGCCTCGTCATACGAAGGCGGCGCATCATTGAACCCACCCTCCGGAAAACCCCCATCCGGCCACAAACCGTTCTTCATCAACGCCCGCTTCAACGCGAGCATCTCCGTAAAACCCCCCAGCCCCCCACCAAAGAAGCCCGCCGTGAACGCGGCAAGCACCGCAAACGGATCCGTCACCAACTGACCCGTCAACGCCAGACTCGTCGCCTCCACCGTCGCCACACCAGCCGCCCCACCCCCCAACGCCATCGCCACAACCCGCACCAACGCACTGTGACTGATCGACGAAGCCAGCCCCCGCATCAACGACGACGCAACCGGACCGGCCACACCACCAAAAGCCCCACCCACCGCAGCGGCCAGCGCCGCCGACTTATCCCACTCCTTCCGCGACCCCGACGCCTCCTGCCACCCCTGCACCCCCGCATCAACAAACAGACCAATACCCTCACTCGCAGCAATCTCCCGAGCCAGCCACGCCGCCCACTCACGCGACCCCGCCTGCCCCGCCGCCCGCGCCGAAGCAATCCCCAGCCCCGACACCCCATTCGTCGCCGCCATCAACGCCAACAAATGCGCAATCAACAACGCCTGGAACACCAGCATCAACAACGCCGTCAACTTCGCATACTGCGTCTGCAACGCCGTCTGATCCAGATAATCACCCACAAAAAAAGCAGAATCCATCAAACCAAAAAGCCCCAACCCCAAACCCTCAAACGCCTCCCTGATGGCCTCCCCCGCCACACCCGCCAACACCTCCGCAACATCATCCCCACCCTGATGCATCAACCCCTTCAAATCACCCAACTCCGACGCCACTTCCGCATAAAACGGCGCCATCGACCACAACACGTCCTCGTTCACCCCCGGAAAGTCCCCACCACTACCCAGACCGAACAACACACGAAAGAACTCAGACGGAGTAATAGCCATGACAAATCCCTGTCCGTGACCCGCGGCACACCAACACCACGGGCCACCTCGCAGAACAAAAAGGAAAACGACAAACGCCCAAACCACACAGCCAACTACGGCCGCGGCACACCCCTACCAGCACCACCACCAGGCCTCACCGGCACACGCGGCACACCACTCCCACGACCCCCCACACCACCAGAATTCCCGAAGTCAGCACCCGCAAGAGCGATCGAAGCTCCGAGTACGCCCTTGCGTAGACCTTCAACAGACCGATCGACGGTCCCGATCTCGGTATGCAGCTTTTCCAAGGCAGGGCCTGCGACGTGCTCGAACGCCCGGGCCGCCTCCCCCTCGCCGATCCCGGAGCGGATCACTGCCTCGTGCGCCTTGGCGCGCGCAAAGAGTGAAGCGACGATGCCCACCACCCTTCCGTATTTTGAGGCCAGTTGCTCAAGCGCCTCGGGGTCGACTTGCAGCTCTCCCATGTTTCCCACTCTCTCGGTATGTGGTCTGATCGTGCGGAGCAGATGCGCGCAAGGGCCCGCTACTCTTCGTCCGTGCGCTCCGCGGACATCGACCTCCGAGTGCGCGGTATTTGCGTGCGACGGGTCCGCTCTGTCTCGACCGCCGCGGTACGGCGCTGGAAGTCGGCGATAAGATCCGGCGGCAGTAGGTCAGCCGGCAGCAGCTTGTCGATGTCGATCTTCCCGGCCGCCAGATCGTCGAAGTCGAATCCGTCCGGCAGACCCGGCTGGATCAGCTTGCGCACGGTCTCCGTCGCTTCTGCGCGCGCCTTGTTGACTGTCTCCACCACCAGTGCGGAAATCTCGGCCTTGGTCATGCGCCGGTACTCGGAGGTCATGAACTCCGCCTGGCGGAGCTCACCCTGTGGCCCCACCGTCACCTTCAGCTGGCGCTTCGGTGAGATCACTGTGACCGCTACCGCTTTCAACTTCTCCTGAGTCCTCGCCATCTCCTCGCGGGTCCTGGCGAAGTCCTCGGACACGGTCTCGAACAACCGACCGAGGTTGGCCAGCCCACTCGGCATGGCCATCGGGCCGGCGGCAGGAGTCCTGGGGTCGCGCGGCGTGGGAGCGCTCATGGGTATGCCTCTCGGTCGACGACTGCCCGGTATGGGGTCACCCCCTCCTACGCCGACGTCACCGGCCCCGTTCATTCGTGATTGGGTGCGCTCCAGGAGGTCGCGCGGTTCATCCGTCCTCGATGGGCCGCAGGTCAGCCAGGGAAACCCGTCACCAGGGCGACTCGGCGCAAGACCCCGAGTAACAACCATCGAGTGCACAGAATCAGCGGGCACTGGCAGGTGTGACCGAGGGGTCGTATGCCTCTTCTTGCGTCCGATACTCAACTCTGGCCCGCAGCAAGAGCTTGCAGAGAGTCAACACGGCGTTTTTGTCTTCGTTGGGTCGTTGGTTGCCGCGAGGAATGTGGCCCCGCCGGCCGGTGGGCGGAACCTGACCGTTGAGGGTGGGACGAGGCGGCCGCGTTCAGCCAGAAGCGGTTGGACCTGGTGGACTGCCCTGGTCAGAGTGCTGCCGTTGACACCAAAGAGCTGGGCCAGCAGGTCTCGGGTACCGAGTTGCGCAGGTAAAGGGGCGGTGGCCAGGACTCTGTCGGCCGTGGTCAGCTTGTCCTTGGCACCCGCTCCGGGAGCACGGCGTCGCTCACCCCCGGTTGACAGATCCGTTTGCGCTCACACAACTCGGCCAGCTCGGGCGCCAGTTCATAGACGAGGTGGTCCAGTTCCACTTCGGGCATGCCGGTCAGCTATCTGCGCAGTGATGCGGCCGCAGGCCGCTGAGTGCCTTGCCAGTCGGACAGTCGGGGCTGTGCTGTTCGCGATCGGGGTGCCAGGGGGTGGGGGCGGAGGGTGTAGTTTCAGTCGCCGTGGAAGCGATGCCAGGTCATGGCGGGCGTGGATCTGGGCATCGGTGACAGTGATGCCGGTGTCGTAGGTGCCCGTGCCGAGTTCGGCTTCGACATTCAGGCCGGTGCCCTGGTGGTCGCGGCGATGGTTTCCATGATGACCTCGTGGCTGGTCACGGGTCGACCTCGCCAGTTCGTCGTGACGTGGGAGAACAACCGGTACTCGATCTTGTTCACTTCGATGTGCCGGGTCAATGCCGTTGCTTGGCTACTGAACCATCGCCGACGGCAGCGTGATGACCTTGGCGAACACCTGACGTACCGGTCCGCGGGGTTGGCCGTTGAGCCGGTAGGAATACTGGAAGTTGAGCCGTTTGAGGAACCGGTCGGCCTCGTGCATGCGCCGGGCGCCGTTGTCGAGTTTCCGGCGCACCTTCGCCGCCAGCACAGCCATGAAGATGCCGTATGGGATCGCTTTGCCCGGTCCCTGCTGGTCGAAGAAGTCATGCGCCCTGACCGGGCCCCGGCCCCCGCCAGCAGACGCCGCTGCCGCTCTTCCAGGTGCGGGAACGACACCTCGAACTTCACAGCGAGTTGACTCTTGACCTCACACGAAATGCCCAAACCAGATGAACGAGCCGCAGGGCGGGAAGCCACACGTTGTACTTCTGCAAGCCCTAACCTCGCTGTTTCGGTTGCGGTGGCGAGGCGTTGTGATCGTCAACTGTTGGGTGTCTGACGCGTCTCTGTTTCGCGGGCATGCAAGGGGCCCGGCG
>NZ_JBSGZO010000264.1:0-11739 GCF_053611045.1 Streptomyces sp. NPDC054841
ATCCCTCCACCGCGGAGCTGCTGGCCTCCGGCCGCGCGGCCACGGACGAGGTCCATGCCGCGGGAGACCGGATGCTGGTGGTGAACCAGCGGCCCACCGACGGCCCCGGCGGTCCGATGGGTACGGTCGCGACCATCCGCGACTCCACGGAGCTCCAGGCCCTGACGGGCCGGGCCGAGGTCGCACGCAAGCGCCTCAAGCTGCTGTACGACGCCGGGGTGGGCATCGGCACGACGCTCGATGTGACACGTACGGCCGAGGAGCTGGCCGACATCGCGGTCCCCTCCTTCGCCGACTACGTGACCGTCGACCTCGCCGACCCGGTCCTCAACGGGGACGAGCCGAACGGCGCGGGCGGGAACATGCGCCGCACCGCGGTCAGCGGCATCCGGGACGACCACCCCCTCTACGAACGCGGCCGGCTGATCGCCTTCCTCCCCTCGACCCCGCAGGCCCGCGGGCTCGGCAGCGGACGCGCGGAGGTGGTGACGGACCTGTCCCAGGCGATGGGCTGGCGGGCCCAGGACCCGGAGCGGACGAAGGCGATCGTCGAATACGGCATTCACTCCCTCATCACGGTGCCGCTCCAGGCCCGGGGTGTCGTCCTGGGCGTGGCCAACTTCTGGCGCTCGGAGAAACCCGGCCCGTTCGAGGACGAGGATCTGTCCCTGGCCGAGGAGCTGGTCGCCCGCGCCGCCGTGTCCGTCGACAACGCCCGCCGCTACACCCGCGAGCACGCCCTGGCCGTGACACTGCAGCGCAGCCTGCTGCCGCGCGCCCTGCCCGAGCAGAGCGCCGTCGAGGTGGCGCACCGCTATCTGCCCGCGCAGTCCGGGGTGGGCGGCGACTGGTTCGACGTGATTCCGCTGCCGGGCAGCCGGGTGGCACTGGTGGTCGGTGACGTCGTCGGCCACGGCCTGCACGCGGCCGCGACCATGGGACGGCTGCGCACCGCGGTGCACAACTTCTCCACGCTCGACCTGCCTCCCGACGAGCTCCTCGGCCATCTCGACGAACTGGTGGGACGCATCGACCAGGACGAGACGGGCGGCGACGGCGGTACGGCGATGGCAGGGGCGACCTGTATCTACGCGATCTACGACCCCGTCTCCGGGTCGTGCGCCATGGCCCGGGCCGGGCATCCGCTGCCCGCCGTCGTCAGCCCCGACGGCACCGTCGAGTTCCCCGAGCTCCCGGCCGGGCCGCCACTGGGCCTCGGCGGCATGCCGTTCGAGACCGCGGAGCTGCAGATCGCGGAGGGCAGCCGGCTGGTCTTCTACACCGACGGGCTCATCGAGGACCGCACCCGGGACATCGACGTCGGTATCGAGCTGCTGCGCCAGGCTCTCGCCCATGCCGACCGTTCGCCGGACGAGAGCTGCCGGGAGGTGCTGGACGCCCTGCTCCCCGCTCGTCCGAAGGACGACGTGGCTCTGCTCATCGCCCGCACCCGCACCCTGGGACCCGACCGGGTCGCCGAGTGGAGTGTGCCGTCCGATCCCAGCGCTGTCGCCGGGATGCGCGCCGCGGCAGGCAGGACACTGTCGGACTGGGGGCTGTCCGAACTCGCGTTCGGCACCGAACTCATCCTCAGCGAGCTGCTCACCAACGCCATTCGCTACGGCTCCCAGCCGATCCGGGTGCGGCTGCTCCACGACCAGGGCCTGACCTGCGAGGTCGCCGACGGCAGCAGCACCTCGCCGCATCTGCGGTACGCCGCCACGACGGACGAGGGAGGCCGTGGGCTGTTCCTCGTGGCCCAGATCGCCGAGCGATGGGGCACCCGGTACACCGCCGAAGGAAAGATCATCTGGGCGGAGCAGCCCCTGCCCGGTGAGGGCGCCCCGCCGGACGCGGACGGCGAGGCGCTGCTCGATCTCTTCGACCTCGACAGCGAGGTCCTCTGAGGGCCTCTGAGTCCCTCTGAGGCCTCTGCCCGTCGATCCGGCGAGATCCGCCGCTCAGGTGTGGCGACCGGTCGACAGGGTCGGGGCCCCGTCCGCCGACGCGGCGGCGTGGCAGGCGCCGAGCCCTTCGGCGCGGGTGCGCTCCTGCGTTTCCGCCCTGGTGAGCCGCGCCATCGTTCTCCTCGTCCCGAGCCTCCCCGAGCGTCCCGCGTCCCCGAGCTTCGCCGGGCATCCCGGGACTCTCCGGGTGACCTGGGGCATCCTTTGCACCGTCGTCCCCCGGCCCAGAATCCGTACCATCTGGATGACGAGACCATCCGGAGGGGGGCTGGGCACGTTCATGGCACGCATCGGGGAGGACGGCTACCTGCTGAAGTGTTCTTTCTGCGGGAAGAGCCAGAAGCAGGTGAGAAAGCTCATCGCCGGGCCCGCCGGCGTGCACATCTGCGATGAATGCGTCGAACTCTGCAACGAGCTGATCGAGGAGGAGCTGGCCGAGGTCACCGAGGCCCGCCTCGACGAGTTGCCCAAGCCGGCGGAGATCCACCAGTTCCTCGATCAGTACGTGGTCGGCCAGGAGACGGCCAAGCGATCGCTCGCGGTGGCCGTCTACAACCACTACAAGCGCGTGCGCGGCATGGAGGACGGCGACGATCCCGTGGAGGTCGCCAAGTCCAACATCCTGCTGCTCGGCCCCACCGGCTGCGGAAAGACCTACCTCGCCCAGACCCTGGCCCGGCTGCTGAACGTGCCGTTCGCCATCGCGGACGCCACCGCGCTCACCGAGGCCGGATACGTCGGCGAGGACGTCGAGAACATCCTGCTGAAGCTGCTCCAGGCCGCCGACTACGACGTGAAGCGCGCTGAGACGGGCATCATCTACATCGACGAGATCGACAAGATCGCGCGCAAGAGCGAGAACCTGTCGATCACCCGCGACGTGTCGGGCGAGGGTGTGCAGCAGGCCCTGCTGAAGATCCTGGAGGGCACGACCGCCTCGGTCCCCCCGCAGGGCGGCCGCAAGCACCCCCACCAGGAGTTCATCCAGATCGACACGGCGAACGTGCTGTTCATCGTGGCCGGCGCGTTCGCGGGCCTGGAGACCATCATCGACGACCGTGTCGGCCGGCGCGGTATGGGCTTCGCCGCCGAGATCCCCCACGACGACGGGACCGACGGGACCGCAGAAGGGGACGTGTTCGCCGGGGTGATGCCGGCCGACCTGATCAAGTTCGGACTGATCCCGGAGTTCATCGGCAGGCTCCCGGTCATCGCGCGGGTGTCGAGCCTCGACGCGGCCGCCCTGCTGAAGACCCTCACCGAGCCGCGCAACGCGCTCGTCAAGCAGTACCAGAGGCTCTTCGACATGGACGGCGTCGAGCTCGAGTTCAGCCGGTCCGCGCTCGAGGCGATCGTCGAGATGTCCATGCTGCGCGGCACCGGCGCGCGCGGCCTGAGGGGAATCATGGAGAACGTGCTGCGGCCCATCATGTACGACATCCCCAGCCGCGAAGACGTGGCCAAGGTCGTGATCAACGAGCGCACGGTCCGTGAGGACGTCAGCCCGCTCGTCGTCACTCGACAGCCCCCGCCGGAGGAGCTGGGCGAGCAGCCTGCCTGACGCGGCGCCGGCCACACCGCGTCAGGCGACAGCGCTGAGGGTGTCCACGAGTCTGCGGCGGGCGGCGCGGGCGGCGGGCAGCGCGGCGAGGGCGACCGCGCCCAGTACGGCGGCGACCGCGAGCAGCAGCAGATGGAGCGGGGACGGCGTCTGGGCGATGCCGGCGCCGATGCCGCTGGAGCGGCCCTCGGCGTCGATCAGCCAGCGGGCGAGAGGCACCCCCAGGGCCGCGCCCACCACGGCGGCGGCCAGCGCGGTGCAGCCGACGGCCGTCACGGTGACCGCGGTGATCTGGCGCGGCGACAGCCCGATCGCCTTCAGGGCCAGCAGGTCCCGCTCTCCTTCTCGTACGCTCCCGCCGATCGCCGTCGACAGTTCGGTGAGTCCGATCAGGGCGAGTACGGCGATGAGACCGGCCACGACCCCGCGCATCGGGGAGAGCCGGTCGGCCGGGCTGGTCACCTCGTGGACGTCGAGCCGTCCCTGTGAGGCGTACGTCAGCGCGGTGCGCACCTCGGCCGGGTCCGCGCCAGGGCGCAGCTGGAGCTGGTAGAGGGTCGCACGCAGCTCCGGGTCGTTCTCCCGGAGGGTGTCGAGCGAGGTGGAGACGGTGCGGCCGCCGTTCTCCGGCTCGATGCTGCGGCCGACGATGTGCAGGATCTGCGGGTGTCCGCCGACGGTCATCCGTACCCAGTCGCCGACCCGGACGCCGAGCAGGTCGAGCAGTCCCTGTCCGGCCACCGCCTCGTCGGGGCCGTGTGCCGCCCGTCCCTCGGCCACCGTGAACGGATAGGGCCGCTCGCGGGTGCCCAGTCCGCGCAGCGCGATGGTCCCGGTCTGGCCGGGGACCAGGGCGGCGACCTCGACGCCCGGATGCGCGGCCGCGACGCGGGGGTCGGCGTCGAGCAGGGCCGCGGCCTCCCGGTCGCCGAGAGTGGCGTCCGCCCGGGCCGTGAGGGCGGCGGCGAGCCCGAGCTCCTCCGGCTTGGTGTCGAAGCGGGCGATGGTCGTCCAGGCGCTGACTGCCACGGTGATCAGCAGCAGGGGCAGGGCCAGCCGGAGGACGGTGGCCGGGGCGTGGGGGCCGCGTGTGAAGGCCCGGTGCCAGCCGAGGACCAGGGCGGGCGGCAGCCCGAGGCCGAGGGCCCTTCTGGCGGGTGCCGACAGCTTGCCGCCCGGGACGGCCCCGGCGGGGAGCATGGGCACGGGCGGCACCCGTCCGGCCCGCCATGCGGCGAGACAGGTGGTGGCGCCGATGAAGAGCACCGCGGCGACGGGAACCGCGAGCAGGGCGGCGGTGTGCCCGGGCAGTCCCTGCCAGACGCCGATCGCCTCCCCGAGCCTGCCGGGGACGCGGCTGCCCAGAGTCTCGGTGAGCACGGTGGCCACGACGGCTCCGAGGGCGGCGAACGCCAGGTGCTGGACGAGGAAGACCCGCACCACCTGGCCGGGGGTGAAGCCGATGGCCTTCAGGACGGAGATGTCGCGGAGGTGGCCGCGCACCCGGGTGCTGATCGCGCCGAAGACGGCGAGGGCGGCGGCGATCAGGGCGCCGAGCCCGAAGAGCCCGAGGACCTGGCCGAGCAGTCTCGTGTCGCCCTGGGCCTCGGCGCGCGCCTGTTGCCAGCTGGAGACGTCGGTGACGGCACCGGCGCCGAGTTCGGTGACGGCGCGCTGGACGGCGTAGTCGGTGTCGCCGGGGTCGGCGAGCAGCAGCCCGATGACGTGTCCTGGCAGGCCGTCCGTCTGCCGTACGGCCGGGGGAAGGGCCCAGACGGTGCCGGAGCGCTCGCCGGGGCGGTAGCGGGGCTCCGCGGTGTCGGCGACGCCGAGGACGGTCAGCGTGCGCCCGGTGCCGGGCAGCGTGAGGGTGTCGCCGGGCCCGGCGACCAGAGCGCGGGCGAGGCTGCTCTCCAGAACGACGCCGTCCGGCGTGCCGGGCGTCAGCCACCGGCCGGAGGTGAGCAGCGGGCGGCCGGTGGCGGGCGGTTCCGCGTCCGCGCCGCGCAGTTCCACGGTGGCCCGGGCGCCGCGCGATGCCACGGTCGCGGAGGCGGTGCGGTAGGGGCCGGACACGGAGGCGACGCCGTCCAGGGCGGCGAGCCGGCCCGCGTCGGCGGACGGCCCGGTGTGGATCCAGACGTGCGCCCCGTGGGACTGGGCGAAGACGCGCTGCCAGGGGTTGGTGGCGTAACCGAAGAGGGCGGCGGCCAGCAGCAGCGCGGCGACGATTCCCGCAGTGGCGGAGACGATGAACAGCGCCTCGCCGCGGTGGGTGCGCAGATCGGCGTGTGCCCAGCGCAGAGTGGCCCGCACGGGTCAGTCCTTCAGCTCGAGGACGCCGGACAGTCCGGTGCCCCGGGCAGGTGTGCCGCCGAGCTCGGCGTCGTCCGCTATCCGGCCGTCGAAGAAGCTGATCACGCGGTCGGCGGCACTGGCGAGGCGTGCGTCATGGGTGACCAGCAGGATGGTCTGGCCACGCTGGTGGAAGCGGGACAGCAGCCGCATCACCTCGCGGGTGCCCTTGCTGTCGAGGCTGCCCGCGGGCTCGTCGGCCAGCAGCAGCCGCGGATGGTTGACGAGCGCCCGCGCCAGGGCGACGCGCTGCTGCTCACCGCCGGACAGCTCGCCCGGCATGCTGCGCGCCTTGCCCTCCAGACCCAGTTCGGCGAGCAGCTTCTCGCGTTCGGCGCGGGCCTGCTTGGGGCCGGTGCCGGCCAGCAGGGCGGGGAGTTCGACGTTGTCGGCGACCGTCAGGTTCGACACGAGGTTGAAGAACTGGAAGACGATGCCGATCCGGCGCCGCCGCTCCATCGCCCAGCGAGCCTCGCTGTAGGAGTCGGTGCGCTCGCCGTCGAGCCAGATGCTGCCGCTGTCCGGCCGCTGCAGCCCGCCGAGGAGATGCAGCAGCGTCGACTTCCCGGCGCCCGAGGGCCCGCTGACGGCGACGAACTCGCCGTGCCGTACGGACAGGTCGACTCCGCGTACGGCGTGGGCCGGGGCGCCTTCGCCGTGGTGGGTCTTGACGAGGCCCTCGGCCCGCAGCAGGGGGACCGGGCCGGGCGCTCCCTGTTCGGTGGGGTGGCTCATTCCAGCCCCTCCAGCTCCTCCTGGCAGCGCTCCAGCCAGTCGAGGTCGGCCTGCAGATGCAGCATGGCTCCCTCGATCAGCAGGTTGGCGATGCGGTTGTCCCGGTTCTCGGTCGTGGACAGCTTCGACAGATTGCGCATGGTGTTGAGGTACTCGCGTCGCTGTTTGTTGATGAGGGCGATCTGGTCGGCGAGTCCGGTCCGCGGGGCCAGGGCGAGCTTCATGAAGAACTCGTCCCGCACTCGCGGCTCGTCCGCCGTCTCCTCGAACCAGGCGCGCAGCGCCTCCGTCCCGGCGTCGGTGAGGCGGTAGATCTTCTTGTTGGGCCGGCTCGTCTGGGCGACTTCCTCGCCCTCGATCAGTCCCGACTTCTCCAGTCGGCCGAGTGTCACATAGATCTGGCCGATGTTCGGCTGAGGGTACGCGGCGCCCAGCAGTTGCTCAAGGTCCTGCTTGAGCTCGTAGCCATGGGCGGGGCCCCGGGAGAGGAGAGCCAGGAGGGGCAGACGCACGCGTGCTCCCCTCCTCCCTGTTGTCCGCCTGTGCGCCGAGAGCGGCCGTCGCCACGGTCCGTCATGTGGCCCGGATCGCTCTCGTAATCTGATACGGGCCCTAGTATCGCCCATGCCTAACGGGTATACATGCCCTGACGCAGGACAAAGATGCCCGGCGCCGGTGTACAGGGAGGAACCTATGCGGTGGATACGTGCCGCGGGTAGGGGCCTCCTGGTCGCGGTGGTCGTCCTGACCGGTTACGTGTCGTCGGGCACACAGGCGGGCGGCGCTCCGGCGGGCTCGGTGCACGGCGGCGGACGCGGCCCCATGACCCTGGCCACGGCCGGGGATCTCACGGGCTATCTGGGTCCGCTGCTCGAAGGCTGGAACCGCAGTCACCCTACCGAGAAGGTCACCCTCGTCGAGCTGCCGGACTCCGCCGACGAGACCCGTGCGCAGATGACCACGGGACTGCGATCGGGCGGCGGGCGCTTCGACATCCTGAACATCGATGTCGCCTGGACCTCGGAGTTCGCCGCCGCGGGATGGATATCCCCGCTGGACCCGGACCGTTTCGCGCTGAAGAGCTTCCTGCCGCCGGTGGCGGACACGGCGACGTACGACGGGAAGCTGTACGCCGTCCCTTATGTCACGAATGCCGGGATGCTGTACTACCGCAAGGACATCCTCGACCGGGAGGGCGAGCGTCCGCCGCGGACGTGGGCGGAGCTGGAGCGCCAGGCACGGACGATCGCGCCCCGGTACGGCGTCGGGGGCTATGCGGGCCAGTTCCTCCCGTACGAAGGCCTCACGGTCAATGCCACCGAGGCGGTCTACTCGGCCGGGGGCACGATCCTGGGCGACGACGGCCGGGTGACCGTGGACTCGGCCGCGGCCCGCACCGGCGTCGGATTCCTCGCACGCGGGGTGCGCGAGGGCTGGATACCGAAGGAAGCGCTGACGTACAAGGAGGAGGAGTCCCGGCAGGCCTTCCAGGACGGCCGGCTGCTCTTCCTGCGCAACTGGCCGTACGCGTACGCGGGCGCCTCGGGGAAGGACTCCAAGGTCGCCGAGAAGTTCGGTGCCGTGCCCCTGCCCGGCCCCGACGGGGCGGGCACGAGCGTGCTGGGCGGGTCGAATCTCGCGGTGAGTGCGCATGCGCGCCACCCGGAGTCCGCCGGCGACCTGATCGCGTATCTCACCAGCGCCCCGGTGCAGCGGAAGGTGCTCACGGAGGGCGCGCTGCCGCCCGTCCGGGCAGCCCTGTACCAGGACCCGGAGCTGGTGCGGGCCTTCCCGTACCTGCCGGCGCTGCGGGCGAGTGTGCTGGCGGCCGCGCCGCGGCCCAAGAGCGCGCGGTACGAGCAGGTGAGCCTCGTGGTGCAGGCCGTCGTCCACGACGCGATGGCGCAGCACCAGGACCCCGCGGCCGCGGTGCGCAGGCTGGCCACGGAGCTGGCGGCCGTCGCACGCCGCGGCTGATCCCCTCCTCGCCTCACACCCTCTCGCTCTACCTACCTGTTAGGTAACGGCATCGCATCGCACTGGACTCAAGCAGTGCGGATAAATCTGGACATAAAACCCAACTCTTCGGTTGTTTCTGCGTGACCGTTGACACCTTCTCGACACTCCTACTTAACATGCATGCATAACCGCTGACCTTCTGGTCGCGGGCACCCCTTCACGCAGAAACAGGTCAACGGGTGACGCTCACAGCCCCGGCCGGCGACGGCCTCTCGCACCGCCTCACGCACCGCTGGTGGCGCGACGCGGTGATCTACCAGGTGTACGTCCGCAGCTTCCTGGACAGCACCGGGGACGGAATCGGCGATCTGGCCGGCGTCCGTGCCGGACTGCCGTACCTCAAGAAGCTCGGCGTCGACGGCATATGGCTGAGCCCCTTCTACCCCTCGCCGCAGCACGACCACGGCTACGACGTCGCCGACTACTGCGACGTGGATCCGGTCTTCGGCGACCTCGCCGAGTTCGGCCTCCTCATCGCCGACGCGCACCGGCTCGGCATCAAGGTGCTCCTGGACATCGTCCCCAACCACTGCTCCAGCGAGCACGACTGGTTCCGCGAGGCGCTCGCCGAAGGCCCCGGCAGCACGGCACGCGCCCGCTTCCACTTCGCCGAGGGCCGCGGCCCGGGCGGCGACGTGCCGCCGAACAACTGGCACGCGATGTTCGGCGGTCCGGCCTGGACCCGGGTCACCGAGCCGGACGGCAGCCCCGGCCAGTGGTACCTCCACATGTTCACGCCCGAGCAGCCCGACCTGAACTGGCGCAACCCCGAGGTCGGCGCCCACTTCGACCACGCCCTGCGCTTCTGGCTGGACCGCGGCGTCGACGGTTTCCGCATCGACGTGGCGGCCGGGCTGTTCAAGCACCTGGAGCTGCCCGACTCGCCGGACCCCGAGGCCGACGCGCGCACCCGCGACTCGGTCAACCCGCTCGCCTGGAACCAGCCCGAGGTGCACGAGGTGTGGCGCCACTGGCGGTCCGTGTGCGAGGAGTACACCGCCCGGGACGGCCAGGAACGGCTGCTGGTCGGCGAGGTCTCCGTACCGACCGCGCGCGAACACGCCCAGTACGTGCGCCCGGACGAGCTGCACCAGGCGTTCTTCTTCGACCTGCTGGGCGCCTCCTGGGACGCGAGCGCGTTCCGCAAGGTCATATCCGAGGCGATGCACGACATCGCGGGCACCGGCTCCACCGTCACCTGGGTCCTCAACAACCACGACCAGGTCCGTACCGTCACCCGGTACGGCGAGTCCGGCACCGAGGGCAGTGGCCTCGGTGCCGCCCGCGCCCGGGCCGCCGCGCTGCTGATGCTGGCGCTGCCCGGTGCCGCGTACATCTACCAGGGCGAGGAGCTGGGCCTGCCGGAGGTCGTGGACCTGCCGGACGAGGTTCTCACCGACCCGATCTTCCGGCGCACCGGCAGCCGGGCACGCATCCGCGACGGCTGCCGGGTGCCACTGCCGTGGTCGGGGCACGCCTCGCCGTTCGGCTTCACCTCCGGTGCCGAGGGGGCCAAGCCCTGGCTGCCGCAGCCGGGCTGGTTCGCCGAGCACGCCACCGACCGCGCGCTGGCCGACACCCGCTCGTTCTGGCACCTCTACCGCGACGGACTGCAGCTGCGCCGCGGGCTGCCACAGCTGGGCGAAGGCACCCTGCGCTGGCTGGAGACCCCGCCCGGTGTCCTCGCCTTCGTCCGCGGCGACGGGCTCGTCTGCGCCGTCAACTTCGACACCGTTCCGGTGCCCGCCCCCGTCTCGGGTGCCCCACTGCTGTCCAGCGGGCCCTGCCCCAACGGCGTACTGCCCGGATCCACCGCCGCCTGGTGGATCAGCGACTCCACCAACCCGTGATCCCCGACCTCCGAAAGCCCGTCAATTCCCCAGTTCCGATAGGAAGATCAACGATGACGCAACGACGCTTCATGCTTGCGAGCTGCACGGCCCTGGCCCTCGCCCTCGGCGCGACCGCCTGCGGCGGCGGTCCCGTCACCCGCGCGGGCGGCGGTGACAAGTCGCTGGCCGGACAGACGGTCAACGTCGCCGGCGTCTGGTCCGGCGCCGAGCAGAAGAACTTCCAGAAGGTGCTGGACGCCTTCACCGCCAAGACCGGTGCCAAGACCCAGTTCGTGTCCACCGGTGACAACGTCTCGACCGTCGTCGGCAGCAAGATCGAGGGCGGCAACGCCCCGGACGTGGTGATGGTCCCGCAGGTGGGCGTGCTCCAGCAGTTCGCCGACAAGGGCTGGCTCAAGCCGCTCTCCGACACCACCGCGAAGGCCGTCGAGAGCAACTTCGCCAGCGCGTGGAAGTCGTACGGGACCGTGGGCGGCAAGTTCTACGGCCTCTACTTCAAGGCCGCCCACAAGTCGACCGTCTGGTACAGCCCGGACGCCCTCGACCAGGCGGGGGTCAAGCCGCCGAAGTCGTACGCGGACATGCTCAAGGCAGGCCGCACCGTCTCGGACTCCGGGCTGCCCGCCTTCGCGGTCGCCGGTGAGGACGGCTGGACGCTGACCGACTGGTTCGAGAACATCTACCTCTCCCAGGCCGGCCCCGAGAAGTACGACCTGCTCGCCACGCACACACTCAAGTGGACCGACCCCAGCGTGGTGCAGGCGCTCACCACCCTCGGCAAGCTCTTCGCCGACAAGCAGCTGATCGCGGGCGGTCAGAAGGGCGCGCTCAGCACCGACTTCCCCGGCTCGGTCGAGAAGGTCTTCGGCCCCGACCCCGAGGCGGCGATGGTCTACGAGGGCGACTTCGTGGCCGGTGTCGCCAAGGACCAGTTCGGCAAGAAGATCGGCGAGGACGCCACCTTCTTCCCCTTCCCGGCGGTCGACGGCGGCAAGGCGCCCGTCGTCAGTGGCGGTGACGCCGCCGTCGTTCTGAAGGACGGCAAGAACCAGAAGGCCGCCATGGCCCTCGTGGAGTATCTGGCGACCCCCGAGGCGGCTGCCGTCTGGGCGAAGACGGGCGGCTTCCTGTCCCCGAACAAGAAGCTCGACCTCGCGGCGTACAGCGACGACACCACTCGTCAAACCGCCAAGTCGCTGATCGAGGCCGCCGACTCCGTCCGCTTCGACATGTCCGACCAGGCCCCGGC
>NZ_JBSGZO010000265.1:0-11697 GCF_053611045.1 Streptomyces sp. NPDC054841
TCCTCGTACTGGGCGTACTTGGATGAGTCCGACTACGCAGCGAGCGTGCGTGCCAGGCGTCGCGGGCCAGGCGGGACTTTCGCAACACGCCCTAGTGCCCATCTGACGGTCCGCCAGCTATCGTGTGCGGGCCCCTGCCCTGCTGCCCGGAGGTTACGGTTCATGGCTCACCGATTGAGGCCCGTGGAACTCGACTTCGTCGATTCCGCACCGCTGCGCCTCGTCTTCGCGGCCGAAGTGCGTGCCGAGCCCTCGGCCGTGTACCGCGCGCTCGCCGAGGATGTCGAGGGCTGGCCCGCCTGGTTCACGGCGGTGACCTCGGCGCGGCCGACCGGCGGGGGCGCGGGCCGGGAGGTCCGGTTGCGCGGTGGCACGCGCTTCCAGGAGACGATCATGAGCGCGGAGCCGGGCTCGCGGTACGCGTACCGCGTCGACGAGACCAACGCGCCGGGCGTGCGGGCGATGCTGGAGGAGTGGCGGCTCACACCGACCGGGTCCGGGACCCGGGTGCAGTGGACCATGGCGGCCGCAGGGGCCGCCCCGTTCCGGCTGGCCCTGCGTCTGGGGCGCCCCGGTGTCGGCCGCGCGTTCCGGGACGCCGTGCGCAATCTCGACCGGCGGCTGGCGACCTGAGTCAGTCCGGCCAGACACCGGTGTCCAGGAACCGCTCGATCGCCGCGGCGTACGGGGCGATGTCAAGGCCCTGTCCGGCCAGCCAGTCGTCCGAGTAGTACTTGTCCAGATAGCGGTCGCCCGAATCGCAGATCAGCGTGACCACGCTGCCCTTCTCCCCCTCGGCCACCATCTCCGCGACGATTTTCAGGGCGCTCCACAGCCCCGTTCCGGTGGAGCCGCCCGCCTTGCGGCCGATGGCCAGCTCCAGGGCGCGTACGGCGGCGACGGTCGCCGCGTCGGGCACCTTCATCATCCGGTCGATGGCCCCAGGGACGAAGCTCGGCTCCATACGCGGCCGGCCGATGCCTTCTATGCGCGAGCCACAGTCGCTGGTGGCGAGCGGATCGCCCTGGGTCCAGCCGTCGAAGAAACAGGAGTTCTCCGGGTCGGGCACACAGATCCTGGTGTCGTACTGCATGTAGTGGACGTAGCGGGCGATGGTCGCCGACGTGCCGCCGGTACCCGCGGTGGCGACGATCCACGCGGGTTCCGGGTAGCGCTCCAACTTCAGCTGCTGGTAGACCGATTCCGCGATGTTGTTGTTGCCGCGCCAGTCGGTGGCCCGCTCGGCGTAGGTGAACTGGTCCATGTAGTGGCCGCCGGTCTGCGCGGCGAGGGCGGCGGACTCCTCGTACATCTTCCGCGAGTCGTCCACGAAGTGGCACTGTCCGCCGTGGAATTCGATCAGCCGGCACTTCTCGGCACTGGTGGTGCGCGGCATCACGGCGATGAACGGCACTCCGATGAGCTTGGCGAAGTACGCCTCGGAGACGGCGGTTGAGCCGCTGGAGGCCTCGATGACGGGCTTGCCCGGCCTGATCCAGCCGTTGCAGAGCCCGTAGAGGAACAGCGAACGCGCCAGGCGGTGCTTGAGGCTGCCGGTGGGATGCGTGGACTCGTCCTTGAGGTAGAGGTCGATCCCCCACTGCTCGGGCAGTGGGAAGCGCAGCAGGTGGGTGTCGGCCGAGCGGTTCGCGTCGGCCTGCACCTTGCGTACGGCCTCTTTCAGCCAGGCCCGGTACGCCGGATCGCTGCGGTCCACGTCTATGGTGGCCAACGCTTCATAGGTGCTCATGCGCCCCGCTCCTCACTCTGGGAAACCTCTCCCCACTGCCAACAATAAGCCCCTCACCTGCACAAACGTTGACTTTGGGGTTCCATAGGGCTGCCTTGTGGGAGTGTTCGGGGATGCGCCCTGGTGTCCGTGCGGTTGCATGGGCAGACTGAGATGCAGGAGCACGTGCGAAGGGGGCGGCGGCCATGTCAGAGCCGGAGTTCAACGCCATGGGTGTGCGGATCGAGCGGTGGCCCCGCTCGCTCACCAAGGCCGGTCAGGTCGTCATCGAGGACGGCAGGCTTGCGCTGCTGACGAGCTATGGGCGGGTGATCGACAGCGCGCCCGTGCGGGCGGTACGGGCCGGCAGGCCCTGGTTCGCGGGCGGTGACAGCACGGTCGCGACGGTCAACGGCACGCGCTACCGGCTGCACATGGGCGGGCCGGACCACGGGCCGGAGGGCGGTGCGCTGACGGGCCGGTTCCTGGAGGCACTGCGCAGGGCCGGCGGCAGCCACGGCTGATGGTGCCGCGCGGGGCGCCCGTACGCGGAGTTGCGAAGTCGTCACTCCTGGTTCACGCTTGACTACATCACTCAGGGTTCACCGGCGGTGACACTGTGACCCAGCCCGCCGGCGCAGACAGCAGGCAGCCAACTGCTGGATCCGATCCTTCGTCTTCTTCCGGACCTATTCGGGGAGTCGCAGCCGTGATCAGCGAGGCAAGCAGGCATTGCACGGTGGAGCTCCAGGCTTTGCCGTCGCGGATCGGTCAGGTCCGCAGAATCGTGTCGGCGCAGCTGCGCTACTGGCATCTCGATCCCTTGATCGACCAGGCAGCGCTCGGCGTCACGGAATTGCTGACCAATGTCCACCGGCACGCTCAGCCGGACAAGCTGTGCACCGTCGAGATCGAGCTGCTCCTCGACCGGCTCACCGTCAAGGTGCACGACCACGATCCACGGATTCCGACGATCGGCACGGCCGGACCGCTGGAGACCACCGGGCGCGGACTCGCAATGATCGACGCGGTGTGCGAGAGCTGGGGGGTGCTGCCCAAGGGTGACGCCGGCAAGATCGTCTGGTTCTCGCTCCCGGCGTCGCTGCCGGTGGCGGCCCCGCTGCCGTACTCGGTCGCTTCGGTGTGCGGGGCGGCAGCGGCGGACGAACCCTTCGCGGTCGTCGGGGCCGAGCCGCGCGAGCGTGCCACGGTCCGGTCGGCCCTGGCGACCTGACCGGTCGACAAGCGGGAGCCGGACAGGGCGCCGGACAGCGGCGGGGCGCCGACCGGGCAACGGACGGCGCCCGCGGTACGCGACCCGGGCCGGCGGCGCAGCCGGTCGCGGTCGTTACACCGCGCCACCCTTGGAGTGCGGTCCGAACTGCTCGTCCAGGACGGACAGCCGGCGCCAGTACTCGTCCTCGTCGATCTCACCGGCGGCGAACCGTCGGCCGAGCACGGCGATCGGCGACGGCTCGCCGTGCATGACGCGATGCTGCCAGGGACCGGGCCGGCCGCGCCTGCCGGTGCGGCGCAGGAGGGTGATGCCGCCGAAGATCGCGGCTGCCCAGATCAGCGGAAAGAGCAGGACCCATGGGCCGGGTCCGTCGTAGGCCAGGGTGTTCATCTTGGTCAGCTCCTCGGTAGTGACGTCTCGTGCGATTCGAGAGTCGCGCCGAGAGGAGGCCCGGGTCGTCGTACGGCCAGCGGCACTTCGGGTACCACCCGGGGAGTATGCGGCGCCTTCGCGCCTGCTTCCGATCCCCGCGCGTTCTCCGGTCTTCCCGCGCTCTCCCCCGCGCTCTCCGGTCCTCCCCCTTCTGTACCTACTAGTATGTACAGTAGATGCATGAGCACCTCCGAGCGGCTGATCGAAGCCACCCGCGAGCTGCTGTGGGAGCGCGGCTATGTGGGCACCAGCCCCAAGGCGATCCAGCAGCAGGCAGGCGCGGGGCAGGGCAGCATGTACCACCACTTCGCGGGCAAGCCGGATCTCGCGCTGGCCGCGATCCGTCGCACGGCCGAGGAGATGCGCACCGCCGCCGAGGTGCCGCTCGGCGGCCCCGGACCGGCGTACGAGCGCATCTCGGCGTACCTGCTGCGCGAGCGCGATGTCCTGCGTGGCTGTCCTGTCGGGCGGCTGACGATGGACCCGGACGTCATCGCCAGTGACGAGTTGCGCGCGCCGGTCGACGAGACGCTCGACTGGCTGCGGGAGCGGCTCGAGGGAATCGTCGAAGAGGGGCAGGGGCGGGGCGAGTTCAGTGCCTCGCTGGTCCCCGGCGAGATCGCGGCGCTGATCGTCGCGACGGTGCAGGGGGGCTATGTGCTCGCGCGGGCGTCCGGTTCGACGGCCGCCTTCGATACGGGTGTGCGGGGCCTGCTCGCCCTGCTCGCGCCCGGCAACTCGTCCGACCGGTGAAGGAGTCAAGGCCGTGCATGCCATGCAGTACGCGATCACCCTGCCAGCCGACTACGACATGGAGATCATCCGCAGGCGCGTCGCCACGAAGGGACACCTGCTCGACGACTTTCCAGGGCTCGGCCTCAAGGCGTATCTGATGCGAGAGCGCGCCGACGGCTCGGCGGTGAACGAGTACGCACCGTTCTACCTGTGGACGACGCCCGAGGGAATGAACTCCTTTCTCCGGGGACCCGGTTTCCAGGGAGTCGTGAACGATTTCGGGCGGCCGCGGGTGCGGCACTGGGCGGGTCTCGCGTACGGGGAGGGCTCGGCGTCCGCGGCCGCCCCACGAACCGCCACGCGCCGCAGGGTGCGCCTCGGGGACGACGAGCAGCCCGCCGGAGCGGTGGAGCGAGCGCTGGAAGCACACCATGAACTCGTGGACACTGAGGGCGTGGTGGCGTCCGCGGTGGCCATCGATCCCGGGCACTGGGAGCTGGTCCACTTCACGCTCTGGGCAGACGGTTCTCCGTTGGGACACGGCGAGCCCTTCCAGGTGCTCCATGTGTCCGCGCCGCACCGCGCCGTTCTGGGGAACGTCTTCGAAGCAGCGTCGTCCGCCCGGAGGGCGGGCCCGGCGGTGTCCGGTGCTGGGGGCACCTCCCGTGCCCGAAGGGCTACGGGGGAGATCGCAAGGCGGAGGATGGAGTCCATGCGGAGCATCGGCGACTGACGACAACGCAGCGAGGGTGCGTGCCAGACGCCGCCGGGCAGACGGATCTTTGAAGACACGACCTGGGCCTCGCGCCGCCGGCGACCCATGACTGCGGACCGCCGGCCGCCGGGCCCCGGACCCTGCCTCAGCCGACCGGGATCAGAGTGAGGTAGGCGAGGCCCAGCACTCCTCGGTAGCCGCGCAGCCAGCGGGCCCGGTGACGGTCCACACGGTCCCGGGTCTCGGCGGCCGCCGGGTGGCCGTCGTGCGTGGCGAGCCACTCCTCCAGGCCTGCGAGGTAGCCGGACTCGAAGTGTTCCCACTCCTCCTCGGTCGCCGTCTCGATCCACTCGATACGGAATCCGGCGGCCGTGGCGGCCTCGGTGAGGGCGACCAGGGGAAGGTGCTCGTCAGCACGGGCGTCCGGCCACATCGCGGCCAGTTCCTCCGGGCTGGGGGTGCGCTGCCAGAAGCCCTCGCCGAAGAGCACCCGTCCGCCCGGGGTGACCAGCGAGCGCAGTGCCTTGAGCGCGGCGGTGGTGACGGTCAGGGTCCCGCCTCCGGTTGCGGCCTCCGGGTCGAGCAGTGCCTGCCCGGAACCCACGCACAGGACGACGTCGGCCGGCCCGCGGCCGGTGCCGGCGGCGGACTCCTCGACGAACTCGACGCGCCCGCCGAGCCCACGCGCGGCAGCGCCCCGGCGTCCACGCGCGAGATCCTCGCCGTTGAGATCGATCCCCACGCCCTTCGCGCCCGGCGCCGCTTCGAGCACCCGCAGCATCAACTCGCCCCAGCCGCAGCCGATGTCGAGGACCGTGGCCGGTTCCTGACGGGTGAGCCGCGCGACCAGCTGCGCGGCCCGGGCTTCGGAGAGAGGCCCGTGGAAGGTGAGGCGGGTGAGCCGGGGCGGAAGATCAGTGTCGGTCATGGCGCGGAACGTTACGACAGGCGTGCCGTTCGCACACCCGGATTCCCTGCTTCGGCTGCCTGTTCACTGCCTCAGTGCCCGTTCCCTGCTTCGGCTGCCGTCACTGCCTCAGTTCCGGTTCACTGCCTCGGCTGCCCGGTGCTCGGACGGACTCCCGGCGCGACTCGTCGCGAACCTGGCAGGCCGGCCCGATGGTTGACCGGGCGTGCTCCGGTGCCGACGCCGCCGGTCGTCGACGTGCCCGTGTTCGCCCGCGTTCAGGACACTCGCTGGGGCAGCACGCTCAGCGGATCGTCCAGCACCGGCTGCCATGCCAGCTCCGCCGCGCCCACCAGGCTGTTGTGGTCGAGGGTGCACGGCAGGATCGGGACGCCGCCGCTGCGGCCCCAGAGGCTGCGGTCGGCGACCACCGCGCGCAGTCGTTCCGGGTCCGCGTCGAGGAGTTCGCGGTGGAGGCCGCCGAGGATGATGCGGTCCGGGTTGAGGATGTTCACCAGACCCGCGAGGCCGAGGCCGAGGCGGTCGACGAGTTCCTCGGCCGCCGCCCGTACCGATGGGTCGTCGTACTCCGTACGGAGCAGGTCGCGGGACTGCTGGAGCAGGGACACCTCGGGGCCCGGGTCGCGGCCGGCGGCGGTGAGGAAGGCCAGGGGGTCGGCCTCGACGTCGAGGCAGCCGCGGCTGCCGCAGTAGCAGGGGCGGCCCTCGGGATTGACGGTGAGGTGGCCGACCTCCAGGGCGAGGCCGGAGCTGCCCGTGTGCAGCCGGCCGTCGAGGACGAGCGCGCCGCCGACGCCGCGGTGTCCGGTGGCGACGCAGAGCAGGTGCTGGGCGCCGCGGCCGGCGCCGTGCCGGTGTTCGGCGAGGGCGGCGAGATTGACGTCGTTGCCGGTGAAAGCAGGTCCTGTGATGCCTGCCGCGCGGACGCGTTCGGCGAAGATGTCGCGGACGGGGGCACCCGCGGGCCAGGCCAGATGCAGCGGGTTCAGCGCGGTGCCCTCGGGCTCGGCCACGGCGGAGGGGACGGCGAGCCCGGCGCCGACGCACCGCCGCCCACTGGCGCGCAGCAGCGCCGCACCGGCCTCGACGACCTCGCCGAGGACCTGGGCCGGGTCGGCGGAGACCGTCACACAGCCGGGGGCGGTCGCGGCGATCGTGCCGCCGAGCCCGACGAGCGCGGCCCGGAAACCGTCGGCGTGCACCTGGGCGGCCAGCACGACGGGGCCGGTGTCGTCCACGGCGAGCCGGTGCGAGGGGCGGCCCTGGGAACCGGCGGCGGCGCCCGGCCGGGAGTCGACGCGGATCAGACCGAGCGCTTCGAGTTCGGCGGCGACGGCGCCCGCGGTGGCGCGTGTGACGCCCAGCTCGGCGGTGAGTACGGCCCGGGTGGGCGCCCGGCCCGTGTGAACCAGTTCCAGTGCGGGGCCGAGTGCGCCGCGGCCTCTCTCCAGCCTCGTCCGGGTGCTCGTCTCCTTGCCGTTCATGGGGGCGAGTCTCCCATGATCCCGGAGGTGAACGGGCGGTCCGGTGGCGGGTGGCCGTTTCGTACGCGCCCTGCCGGCCCGGCGCGTTCGTACGGACGCGAGGAGGGGGAGTCACGGCGACGGGCCGGGAGGGTGCATGAGGGCGCTCGTGATGTTGTCCCGCGCGGTTGTACGGGTGAGCCGGCGGGCCCTATGCTGAGTTTGTGCCGCTACTAAACAAACTACGGACGGCCGCTACGGGGGGCCACGGCGGAGAACCCGCCACCCGCTCCCTCACCCGCCTCCGCACCGCGCTGACCGTCTTCTTCGCACTCGACGGCTTTCTCTTCGCCGGCTGGGTGGTCCGCATCCCCGCCATCAAGCAGCAGACCGGCGCCTCGGCCGGTGATCTGGGGCTCGCGCTCCTGGGGGTGTCGGCCGGCGCAGTCGTGACGATGACCCTCACCGGGCGGCTGTGCCGGCGCTTCGGGAGCCATCCCGTGACCGTCGCCGCCGGGGCCCTGATGTCGCTGGGCATCGCACTCCCCGCACAGACCCGTTCGGCGCTCGCACTCGGCCTCGTACTGCTGGTGTTCGGCGTCGCGTACGGCGGGATCAACGTGGCCATGAACAGCGCCGCCGTGGATCTGGTCGCGGCACTGCGACGGCCGGTCATGCCGAGCTTCCACGCCGCGTTCAGCCTCGGTGGCATGATCGGCGCCGGTCTCGGCGGACTGGTCGCCGCGGGCCTCTCCCCCGCCACGCATCTCTTCGCACTCACCGGCATCGGGCTGCTGCTGACCGCCGCGGCCGGTCCTGAGCTGCTGCGTCATCCCTCACCCGCGGTCCCCGAGCGGACCGGCGCACCGACGGCCCGACCGGCCCGCCCGACCGGACGTACCCGCCGGCTCGTCACGCTCTTCGGCGTGATCGCGCTGTGCACGGCGTACGGCGAGGGGGCACTGGCCGACTGGGGGGCGCTGCACCTGGAGCAGGACCTGGACGCACACCCGGGCATCGCGGCCGCCGGGTACTCGCTCTTCGCGCTCTTCATGACGGTGGGCCGGCTCTCGGGCACGACCCTGCTGGAGCGGCTCGGCCAGACGCGGACGCTGGTCGCGGGCGGCGCAACCGCCTCGGCGGGCATGCTGCTCGGCGCGCTGGCGCCGACGGTGTGGCTCGCGCTGCTCGGCTTCGCCGTGACCGGTCTCGGGCTGGCGAACATCTTTCCGGTGGCCGTGGCCCGCGCCGGGTCCCTGGCCGGGCCGGGGGGCGTGGCCGCCGCGTCCACACTGGGCTACGGCGGGATGCTCGTCGGACCGCCCGCGATCGGCTTTCTCGCCGACTGGGTCTCGCTGCCCGTGGCCCTGACTACGGTGGCGGCGCTGGCCGCCGCGGCCGCCCTGATCGGCTACTCGGCCCGGCGGAGCCCGGCGGCGGCGCGGGACGAGCAGCCACGGGACGAGTAGCCGCACTCAGGCGTACGCCCGACGACGGACGGCGCCGGCCCTGTCGGTGCCGGTCCAGGCGTTCGCGCTCGGCTCGTTCGTGCGCACGCTGCGCGCCAAACGACATTCCGCACACCCCCACGGCACCTGACTGCGCTGGCACAATGCCCGCATGGAGACCGCCGAGCTGATCAAGTGTCTCGTCAGGGAGGGCCAGTTGCTGGCCGTCGCCGCCGACAAGGCGGGCCCGGACGCACCTGTGCCCACCTGCCCGGGATGGCAGATCAGGGACCTCCTGCGGCACACCGGCATGGTGCACCGCTGGGCGACGGCGTTCGTGGCCGAGGGGCACACGACGTACCACCCGGACTCGGGCGAGCCGGACCTGGACGGGGACGATCTGCTGGAGTGGTTCCGGGACGGTCACGGGCTGCTGGTCGGGGCGCTGACCGAGGCCCCCGACGATCTCGACTGCTGGAGTTTCCTGCCCGCGCCCTCGCCACTGGCCTTCTGGGCGCGGCGCCAGACGCATGAGACCGCCGTGCACCGCGTGGATGCCGAGTCCGCGCTCGGCGAGCCCGGCCCCGTACCCACCCGGCTCGCGGCGGACGGCATCGACGAGTTGCTGTGTGCCTTCCACGCCCGCTCCAGGAGCCGTGTGCGGACGGACTCGCCGCGGACCCTGCGGGTACGGGCCACGGACACGGACGACGTCTGGACCGTACGGCTGTCCCCGGAGCCGCCGCGCACCGGGCGCACGGGAGCAGGACCGGCGGACTGCGAGCTGAGCGGCCCCGCCGGGCGGCTCCACCTCGCGCTGTGGAACCGGCTGCCGCTCGACGCCGTGACCGTGACGGGCGATGCGGAACTCGCGCGACTGTGGCGCGAGAACTCCGCGATCACCTGGTCCTGAGCCGCGTCCGACTCGTCCCGGACGGTCAGCCGGCGGGAGTCGCCAGCATCCGGGAGAGCACCGCCCGCTGCAGCGGCTGCACCTCCGCATGGCGCTCGCGGCCCTTGGCCGTGAGCTCCACCCGCACCCCGCGCCGGTCCTCGCTGCACATCACGCGGGTCACCAGGCCGTCCTTCTCCAGCCGTGCCACGAGGCGCGAGAGCGCGCTCTGGCTCAGATGCACCCGGGATGCCAGCTCCTGCACGCGGCAGGACGAGTCGTCGTCCTCCACGGTGCACTCGGCGAGCACATCAAGAACCTCGAAGTCGCTCGCACCCAGCCCGTGCTGATGGAGCTCCCGGTCCAGCTCGCACATCGTGCGCGCGTGCAGCGCGAGGACGCCCCGCCATTCCTCCACGAGCGCGCGCTCGGACTTCTTCGCCGCCATGACCGCACGTTAGCAGAGAAGACCCACTTTGTTGCACCGGAATTAAATGCGTTTGCATTCAATGCATGTGCATGTAGCGTGCTGCCCATGACCTCTCCGCTCAATGTCCCCGCATCACAGGAACGCTGGACGCCGCGGCTGTGGGGCACCCTCCTGGTGCTCTGCGCAGCGATGTTCCTCGACGCCCTCGATGTGTCGATGGTCGGCGTCGCCCTGCCGTCCATCGCCACCGACCTCGGCCTGTCCACCTCGGCCCTGCAGTGGATCGTCAGCGGCTACATCCTCGGCTACGGCGGGCTGCTGCTGCTCGGCGGCCGCGCGGCCGACCTGCTGGGCAGGCGCCGGGTCTTCCTGGTCGCCCTCGCCGTCTTCGCGCTGGCCTCCCTGCTGGGCGGGCTCGTCGACTCCGGACCGCTGCTCATCGCGAGCCGCTTCATCAAGGGCCTGAGCGCCGCGTTCACCGCTCCCGCGGGACTCTCGATCATCACGACGACCTTCAAGGAGGGCCCGCAGCGCAACCGTGCCCTGTCGATCTACACCACCTGCGCCGCGACCGGCTTCTCCATGGGCCTGGTCCTCTCCGGGCTGCTCACCGAAGTCAGCTGGCGGCTGACGATGCTGCTGCCCGCACCCATCGCGCTGATCGCGCTCGTCGTGGGCATGAGGCTGATCCCCCGCAGCAGCCGTGAGGACTCCGGGAAGGGGTACGACGTCCCGGGCGCCGTCACCGGCACCGCCTCGATGCTGCTGCTGGTCTTCACCGTGGTGCAGGCGCCCGAGGTGGGCTGGGCGTCGGCTCGCACGCTGTTGTCGTTCCTGGCCACGGCCCTGCTGTTCGCGGTCTTCGTCACGATCGAGCGACGCAGCCCGCACCCGCTGATCCGGCTGGGGGTGCTGCGCTCGGGCAGCCAGATCCGGGCCAACCTCGGCGCCGCGTTCTTCTTCGGCTCGTACGTCGGATTCCAGTTCCTCGTCACGCAGTACATGCAGTCCCTGCTCGGCTGGTCGGCCCTTCAGACGGCGCTGGCTTTCCTCCCGGCGGGCGCGCTGGTGGCCCTCTCCTCGACGAAGATCGGCTCGGTCGTGGACCGGTTCGGCACCCCGCGGGTGATCGCCACCGGATTCTCGCTGCTGGTGCTCGCCTACGCGCTCTTCCTCCAGATCGACCTGACGCCGAGCTACGCCGCGGTGATCCTGCCGTCGATGCTGCTGCTCGGCGCGGCGTGCGCACTGGTCTTCCCCTCGCTCAACATCCAGGCCACCAACGGGGTGGAGGACCACGAGCAGGGCATGGTCTCCGGTCTGCTGAACACCTCGATCCAGGTCGGCGGCGCGATCTTCCTCGCCGTCGTCACCGCGGTGATCACAGCGTCCGGTGACACCGGCCGCTCCCCGCAGGCGGTGCTCGACAGCTACCGGCCCGGCCTTGTGGTGGTCACCGCGATCGCGGCGGCCGGGCTGCTGATCACGCTGACCGGGCTGCGTGCACGCCGCGCCGCGCAGCACACGGTCGTGGTCGCGAAGTCCGAGCCGGTACGGCAGGTCACCGCCGACGAGCCCGTCGGCGCCCGCGACTGACCGGCCCGGCCCAGGGACAGAGACAGAGACAGGAACCTGGGGTAATACGGCTCAGGGACACGGCCCCGGGGACACGGCGGGGCGGCGGTGTG
>NZ_JBSGZO010000266.1:0-11695 GCF_053611045.1 Streptomyces sp. NPDC054841
CGCCGGTCCCGCCGGTCCCGCCGGTTCCGCCGGGACCGGCGGCCCGGGCGGCCAGGGCGGCCAGAGCGGCCAGGCGACCAGGGCGAGCAGCTCCGACCGCGTGCCGACGAGGGCGAGCGTTCAGCGGGGCGGTGCCACCAGGCCCGTCTCGTAGGCGATGATGACGAGCTGGACCCGGTCGCGGGCGTCGAGCTTGGAGAGCAGTCGCGTCACGTACGTCTTGGCGGTGGCGACGCTGATGCAGAGCCGTCCGGCGATCTCGGCGTTGGCCAGGCCGCTCCCGACGAGGGTCAGCACCTCGCGTTCCCGGTCGGTGATGCCTTCCACCGTGCGCGGCGCGGCGGCCGGTGCGGGGCGGCCGGCGAACTCCTTGATCAGCCGGCGGGTGACGCTCGGAGCGATCAGGCCGTCTCCGGTGGCGACGACGCGGACCGCCGCGAGGATGTCGTCCAGCGCCATGTCCTTGACCAGGAAACCGGCGGCGCCGGCGCGCAGCGCGCCGTACACGTACTCGTCGTCGTCGAAGGTGGTCAGGACGATGACATGGGCACTGCTCGGGCCGGCCGTGATCAGCCGGGTGGCCTCGATGCCGTCCATGCCGGGCATGCGGATGTCCATCACCACGACATCGGGGCGGATGCTCTCGGCCAGCCGCACCGCTTCGGCGCCGGTCCCGGCCTCCCCGACGAGTTCGAGGTCGGGGGCGTCGGTGATCACCATCCGGAGAGCGGCGCGGACCAGAGGCTGGTCGTCGGCGAGTACGACGCGGACGGTCATCGGGCTCCTGTCGGTACGGGGAGGCGGGCGGTGACGCGGAAGCCGCCCTCGGCGCGGGGCGCGGCGGTGAACTCGCCGTGCAGCAGGGCGACTCGCTCGCGCATCCCGACCAGGCCGTAGCCGGTGCCCGTGGCGCGGAAGCCGTGGCCGCGCCCGCCGTCGAGGACTTCGATGGACAACTCGTCGGCCCGGTGGTCGACGGTCACCCGGCAGGTGTGCGTGCCTGCGTGGCGCACCACGTTGGTGACCGCCTCCTGAATGATCCGGTACGCGGACACGTCGACCTCCGGGGGCAGCGCTCGCCGCGCGCCCCGCCACCGCACATCGACGCGGACACCGGCCGCTGTCGTCGCGGCGGCCAGCCGGTCGACGTCCGCCAGGCCGAGCCCGGGATCCCGGGGCGTATCGCGCGGCGGATCGAGCGGCGTATCTCCCGGCGGATCAGTGGGCGCGCCCAGCCCCGGATCCAGGGACGCACCGAGCGGCGGTTCACGCGGCGGATCGAGCGGCGCAGCCTCCGGGGGCTGTCCGGGTCCGGCTTGACGGAGTGCTCCGAGCATGTGGCGCAGCCCCGACAGCGTCTCCCGTCCCGTGGTCTCGATGGTGGACAGCGCCTCGCGCGCCGCCGTCGGCTGGGAATCGATGACCCTGCTCGCCGCGCCGGCCTGGAGGGCGATGATGCCGATGCTGTGCGCGACCATGTCGTGCAACTCGCGGGCGATCCACAGCCGTTCGGCCGTGACCGCCTGGGCGGCGGCCTGGGCGCGCGACTTCTCGGCGTACTTACGGGTCTGGTGCGCCGAGCGGCCGACGAGCCAGGCGATGACCGCGGTCAGTGCCACGGTCAGCTCCGCCGACGTACCGACGTTCCAGCCGCACAGCACCCGCGTCGCGATGTAGCCCACCAGCACGCCGAGCGCCATGGCGAGCGCGATGATCCCCGTCCTGCGCGGCCGGGTCGCCGCGATGAAGTACACCGCGACGTCGACCGCCAGGAACTGCATCAGCGGGATCTCGCCCACGCTGAGTGGAGTCGTTTCCGCGACGGCTGCGGCGAGCATCACGCCGAGGGCCACCAGCGGGCGGCGCGGCAACAGACGGCTGCCGATCAGCACCATGACCGTGGCCACCGCCAGCGTCACCCAGCCGTCCCACCGGAACACCAGGACCCCCGGCCACACGTCCGGCGACTCCTGACCGGGCAGCCTCAGGCGCATGAGGAACGTCAACACCGTCCCCGCACCCCAGGCCGAGGCCGTCCAGACGCCCGGCGGCAAGCGCTTGAGCAGGGGGAGCGGTGGTGTGGCGGGCATGCGCCGATGGTAACGACGCACTCCCGGCAGGGCATCGGGCCGTGGTTGTACACCCACGGACGACACTCCGCCCCGCGAATGTCGGCAGCGGTCCGACGACATACGGGGCGCGCACCGACAGCGTGGTCCACGTGATCGAAGTCAACGAACTGACGAAGCGATACGGCGGCGGCACGACCGCCGTCAGGAACCTGACCTTCACCGTCCGCCCCGGCGATGTCACCGGTTTCCTCGGCCCGAACGGCGCAGGCAAGAGCACCACGCTCCGCATGATCCTCGGCCTGAACGACCCCACCAGCGGCTCCGTCACCATCGACGGGCGCCCGTACCGCGACCGCCCGCGCGGACTGCGCCACGTCGGCGCACTCCTCGACGCGCACGATGTGCACGGCGGACGCAGCGCCGTGGCGCATCTGCGCGCGCTCGCCCGCAGCAACCGCATTCCGCGGTCCCGGGTGGACGAGGTGCTGGAGGACGTCGGGCTGGCCGGTGCGGCGCGGCGCCGCATCGGCGGCTTCTCCCTCGGCATGAAGCAGCGCCTCGGCATCGCCACCGCACTGCTCGGCGATCCACCGGTGCTGCTGTTCGACGAGCCGCTCAACGGTCTGGACCCGGAGGGTGTGAAGTGGGTCCGCGGTCTGTTCCGCCGGCTGGCCGCCGAAGGCCGCACCGTGTTCGTCTCCAGCCATCTCATGTCCGAGATGGAGCACACCGCCGACCGTCTCGTCGTCATCGGCCGGGGCGAGCTGATCGCGGCGGAGAGCCTGACGGAGTTCGCGGCACGCGGCACGGGGACCGGCGTCACCGTACGCACCCCTGACGCCGCCGAGCTCACGGATTTGCTGACCGCGCAGGGCGCGGCCGTACGACGGGACGGCGGCGAACTCCTCACGGTCACCGGCCTCGACGCGCCGCGGATCGGCGAACTCGCTCTCCACCACCGCGTCCCGCTGCACCAGCTGACCACCCGTACCGCCTCGCTTGAGGAGGCGTTCATGGAACTCACCGCCGACAGCGTCGAATACCTCGCCGGAGACCCCCGATGACCACGCTCGCCGCCCTCCCCGTCGCCGAGCCCCGCGCCCGGTTCCGTGACCTGTTCGCCGCCGAGTGGATCAAGCTCTGGTCGCTGCGGTCGACGCCGTGGAGCCTTGTGATCAGCGCACTCGCCGTCATGGCCTTCAACGTGGGCACCGCCTACGACCACCACCGCTACTGGTACGAGAACCGCACCACTCCGGCCGACTTCATCGCCGCCGGGCTGCCGCTGCTGGACGCCTTCACCACCAACGCGGGCATCGTCATGATGCTCGCCGCCGGAGCGATCGGCGCGCTTGCGATCACCGGCGAGTACAGCACCGGCCTGATCCGTACGACGTTCGCGACCGTCCCGGCCCGCCGCTCGGTGATGGCGGCCAAGGTGTCCGTCATCACGGCCGTCATGACCGCTTTCGGCGCGGTCGTCGCAGCGGCCTCCTTCGCCCTGACCCAGGCGATCCTCTCCACGAAGGACGCCGGAGTCCCCCTCGGCCACCCGGGCGCCCTCCGCGTGGTCGTCTCCTCCGCGCTCCTCGCACCCCTCTGCGCCCTCGTCGGCGCGGCCCTCGGCACCGTCGTCCGCCACAGCGCGGCCGCGGTGGTCGGCAACGTGGCGATCCTTCAGATCCTGCCCTTCGTCGTCAGCGAGGACCGCCACTGGTCGGCGGTCCTCGCCCACGCCCTCCCTTTCCAGGCCTGGATGCGCCTGACCCGGACCGGCGATTACCAGGTCCCCTTCCCCTGGACCACCGCCGGCGCGTGGACGGTGTACGCGATCTGGGCGCTCGCCGCCGCCACCATCGCCGTGACCGCGGTGCACCGCCGCGACCAGTGAGCTCAGATCTATCGGAATGTCGAGGTCGGTCTGATGTGGCCGATTCGCATGCTTGTGTGTTTGCTGCCCTGGATGAAAGGTGGAATTCACCAACTACTGGAGTTACCGGGGGAATTTTCGTGATCAGGATAAAGAAGCTGTTCGCTGGGGGTTTCGCTTCATCCCTGGCGGCTACCGCGCTGATTGCCGGGACGGTGGTGGTGGCAGCTCCGGCTCAGGCCACACCGGCTGACTGCCAGCGGTACCTTGCGGATCGGGGGTACGCGCTGACCGACGCGAGGATCAACGGGTGCGCGTACGGGAAAAACACGCAATGGATTTGCTGGGGCACACTCAAGAACAGCGGTGTGCCTCAGAGCCACGCCATCAACGCTTGTGACCTGGCAGACAACTGAGTCAGTGCCCCCTTCGGCAGCGGATTCCGTCCCTGATCGCCGATCTCCGGCAATCCGGTTGACCAGGTACGGAGCCGCACGCTCGGCGGCTGACCGCGCTCAGGCAGGCTGATAGAGCGATGAGGGGACCCTCGCGGGATGTCGCCCGGTGAGGCGGCGGCGGGTCATCAGTGTGATCGTCGCCCCGCTGACGAGGGTTGTGGCCGTAGCCGTCCCACAGCCCGTACCAGCAGCGGTCAGGTACGGGTGTGCTGGGACAGCACGGAGATCAGGGTGCGGGCCACGTCGGCAGGGGCCGGGCCCTCCTGTGGGTGCTCGTCCCAGACACCGGGAACGGCCGGGGTGTCGTCGTTGCGGTAGAGGATGGGGTCCTGGGCGCCGATCAACTCGTACCAGCACGTCCCCGCGGACACCGACCGGCCGTAAACGGCGGAGACTTGGTCCCACCGCACCGGTTCCACACCGAGTCGGGCCGGGTGGAGGATCCGCGTGTACGCGTCGAAGCCGGGTGCGCAAACACCCGCCACCGTGCCGAATCCGTCATCGCCGGGCGGGCGTTGCTCCAGCCAGCGGGCGGGTGTGAGGCTGCGCCGCTCGACGCGGAGGCGTCCGTAGACGGACGAGGGCGGAAACCGGCGGACGCGCATGCCTCCAGTGTCGCCTGCGTCGTGTCGCGCATGCGCCCGAGTACGCCGGTGAGGCCGGGCTCACTCGTAGCCCCCAGCTTCGTCGTGCGGTGTGGGTGGCGGGCTTCGCGCACGCCTGGCGTGGATCCCCCTCCCGGCCCGGACATCATCACGCCGATGATCAGCAGGTAGAACAGTCCCTCGGTCACCGCTCCGATGGTGCCCAGCACGATCGCCACGACGATCAGCAGGAGAAAGAGGGCCATGGCCATCTGCTTCACCTCATATTGCGGCGTTTCTGGCCCGTCTACGGGTCTTCCGTGGCGATCGGGCGTGTCCGGTCGGTGCCGGTGTCGATGAGGATCTGCTCGGCCGTGGCGTTGCCGACGCGGACGGCCCGAGCCATCGCTGCGTGTGCCGCGTCCGGGGTCGTGTCCGGTGGGATCACCAGCAGGGAGAAGTAGTCTCGATCGCCTCGGGTGATGAGGACGGTGTCGTCACCGACCGGGAAGGAGTCGATGTGCACGACGCGGTCGTCGATGATCAGTCGTGTCGGTAGGTCTTCCCAGGCACTGGAGTCCAGGCCGACGCGCGTGACGGGTCCGAGGTGCTCGGTCAGCGCGGTGATGAGGCTCGGCAGCTCGGCGCCGATGTCACGGGAACGCGGCCACCATGCGCCGTCGAGGATTCCCTCGCGGGCATGTGTCGTCTCCAGCCGCAGCAGGGCAGTACCGGGTTTCACGGCCTCGTGGATCGCGTCCGGCAGGAGCTTCGTTTCACGCGGGGTGTCGGCATCGGACATGGTGCTCACCCGTCTGCGGGGTTCGGTATGCGATCGTTGATCGTCTGGGACGACGTCGGGGCGGCTGCCGGTTTCACCGTACTCCGTGAGCCCACGTCCACGTCCGCCTGCGGGCTGCGGTGCGGGCTGCGGGTCCACACCTGGGTTCCCGTGGAAGTCGCTGGTCACGCGCGGGTTCACAGGACCGCGCCCGGAGTACAGTGAAAGACACCGGGAGTACTTCGCACACCGGCTCCCACGTCGGTGTCGTTCTCGGCGAGCAACAACACCGGGACGTCGAAGACGCGCCCCGGGGACAGGTCCGCGCCATGGCCGCGACCATCGACCGTATGACGAGCAGTGAGCGCGTGACCTCACCACCGGCCCGCCTGTCTCTGACCCCGGCGGGGTCGGTTCCAGGTCTGCTGGACGGTGCCTGGTGGCCTCGCTCTCGCGATCTTTCCCGTGAACTCCCCGCCCTCATCGACGTGCTGGACGCATGTTGGGGCCGGATCACGCGTGTCACGGTGAACCCGGCGCACTGGCCCGTGATCCCGCGCAAGGTGCCCGTGGCGGGGCACACGGTGCACGTGGGCTGGTTCAAGGGCGAGCAGGACCCGAACAAGCTGATCCTGCTCTCGTACACCGCAGGCCGCTGGGACCTGCTGGTGATCCCGCCGGAGACCGGCGCGGCTGCCGCCGCCCGGCTGATGGCCGCCGCAGCCATCCCCGGTGGGCTCGCCACCGCCAGCGCTCTGATGGCGAGCGAGGACACCTCCCGTGAGGCGAAGGAGTCGCTGGACCGGGAAGAGGAGTGGGAGACCGAAGGCGGGCACGCCTCAGCGGCGGCTGAGAACCCGAACCCGCCCGGATCCATGAGCTCCGCCCGAGGGATGTGAGGTCATGGAGATCGCCATCACCGTGTCCGTGATCATCGCCATGATCATCATTGGAGTGCTGTGGATCCATCTGCTCAATGGGCAGCACGACGAGCGGATCGCAGCATTCCACTACGGCGACACCTTGCCGGGAATCGGCCGACGGAGCCGGAAGGGCCGACGGCCGGCAGAGCACGCCGGATCGCCCGTCATCACCACCCACCAGCCACCGCGAACACCGCGACGGGGCCGCGGATGACGCATGACCTTCTGCTGACCGGGGGCGGTGGGTGTGGCGCGACGACGCCCGCCCACCGGCACGTCGACTAGATGAACGAGGTCACCGTGAAGCCACCGGAGCCACCACCCTCGGAGGGGCGGGCCGAGGTGCGTATCGTCGCGGCGTCCCCCGAGGCCGCCCGTCGGGTCGCAGAGGCACTCCGTCGCTTCGCCGCCACCGAACAGCGCAGCTACCCCGCCGGCAGCGACGGCGGAACCCGCCTCCACCTCACCGTAGACACCAGGCGCACGGCGGAGCCCGTACGGTCCTGGTTGGCAGCCAGTCGGCCCTCCGAGCAGAACCGCACACAGACGGACGAGGTCTGAGGCAAGGACCCTCGTAGGTGCCCGGCATGAGTGGGCGGCAATCATGGCAACGCTCCACGAGCGGAAGAACTACCGCGAAGCGATCATGAAGACCCTGTACGAGGCCACAGAAGGCAATCGCCTCCTTGGCGTCACCGGGGCGAAGCTGCGCGGCGACCTGCACATGCCTGAGCAGGATCTGGCCGCAGCGTGTGCGTACCTGGCGGGCGAGGGGCTCGTCACAGTCGACTGGGCACAGGGAAACACACCCGCGATGGTCACGCTGACACATCAGGGAATCCGGCTGATGGAGGCCGAAGAGGAGCGACGCGGGTGACACGGCGCTGAAGCCCTTTCCGATTGCAGATCGCATCACCCAAGAATCCCTTATGCCGGAAAAGCGGCACAGGCATAGCATGGTCAATGGGCCGGTGCACTCTCACGTGCAACCGACCCGGAAGGGCGGCCCCGGTGTGTATACACCGGGGCCGTTGCGCACTGTCGGCACGACGGCAGGGAACGAACGGACCAGGTCCGTGTGGCGGTCGAGCAAGCCCGGAGCTGAACAAGCAGGCTGCTGAGACCGCCTCGTTGGAGACAGCGGGCTCAGCCAGTGAAGGCGGCATCGGGCCGACGGGTGAAAGGGCGCGGCGATGGCGGAGAGTGAGCGGCAGGCCGGCAAGGGCGCGGTGGACCGGTCGGAGGGGTTCGGTGAGCGGCTGCTGGGGGTGCTGCTGGACCGGGCACACGAGATGCCGCCTCAGCTGATCGCCCCGCTGATCGCGGAAGAGGTGGCCCGGGTCGGTGGCCGGGACATCTCGATCCTCCTGCAGGACTATGCACAACTCCTGCTCGTGCCGCTGCCGGGCAGGGGGCTGAGCATCGGTGAGCCCGAGCCGATCGGTGGCTCCCATGCCGGCACGGCTTTCCTGAACGCGACTCCTGTCGAGGTACCGCAGGCCGACGGCGTCCGGATGTATCTGCCATTGCTGGACGGCAGCGACCAGGTGGGAGTCCTGGCCCTCACCCTGGAGACCGTCGATGACGACGACCGGCGCCTGCTGCGCAGGCTCGCGGGACTGATCGCCGACATGCTGGTCACCAAGCACAGCTACACCGACCAGTTCTTCCTGACCCGGCGCCGCGAACCCATGAGCGTGGCCGCGGAGATCCAGTGGTCTCTGCTCCCACCGCTGGCGATGTCCGTCCCCCAGGTCGCGGTGGCCGGAATCCTGGAACCCGCCTACGACGTCGCCGGCGACAGCTTCGACTACGCACTCAACGACGACATCCTGCATGTGGCCGTGGTCGATGCGATGGGCCATGGCCTCAACGCTGCCACGATGGCCACCGTCGCCATCGGCGCCTACCGGCACTCCAGACGTGCCGGCATCGGCCTGTCCGAGATCTACGCGTTCATGGACCGGGCCATCGCCGAGCAGTTCGGGCCCGAACACTTCGTCACCGCGCAGATGATGCGCCTGAACATCGCAACGGGCCACCTGCAGTGGGTCAACGCGGGACACCCCGCACCACTGCTGATCCGCGACCACAAGGTCCTGCGGCACCTGGAGGGCCCGACCACCTTCCCGGTCGGCTTCGGCGGTGAAGAGCCCCAGGTCAGCGAGCAGGTACTCCAACGCGGCGACCGGGTGCTGTGCTTCACCGACGGCCTGATCGAGGAGCACGAAGCCGGCGAAGAGCAGTTCGGCGAGGAACAGCTCATCCACTGGGTCAACCGCATCGAGCAGACGGAGGCGGGAGTGCGCGCGGTGGTGCGCTCCCTCTCCCACGCCCTGAAGGAGGAACGGGGCGGAAGCACCAGCGACGACGCGACCCTCTTCCTCATCGAGTGGCGAGGGGGCGCCGCCGACCACCTCGCCGCCCTGGACTGAGCCGATAGCCGCCCCATCGTTGACGGAGCCGAAGCGCGCAGGCCCGCGGCTCCGAATTCGGCTGCCCAGATGGGGACAGCGCGGCTGAGTCATCGCCACGAAGGCCGCCACCTCCTCCTTGGAGATGGCGGCCTTGCTGCCACATCTGACGGCAGGTCAGGTATCCGCGTGACCGGTGCACACCCGGTGCACAAGACCCTGGAGAACAGCCGGGAACAGCGGGAAGTGCTGATCAGTGTTCCCGCAGGTCACAGCACGTCTCCGGACCTCAGGCCCAGGTGAGCCCGCCTGCACTTTAGATGTCGAAGTACAGCTCGAACTCGTGCGGGTGCGGACGCAGCTGGATCGGCGCGATCTCGTTCGTCCGCTTGTAGTCGATCCACGTCTCGATCAGGTCGGACGTGAAGACGCCGCCCGCCTGCAGGTACTCGTTGTCCGCCTCCAGGGCGTCGAGGACCGCCGGGAGCGAGGTCGGGACCTGCGGGACGCCCGCGTGCTCCTCGGGGGCGAGCTCGTAGAGGTCCTTGTCGATCGGCTCGGCCGGCTCGATCTTGTTCTTGATGCCGTCCAGACCCGCCAGCATCAGGGCGGAGAAGGCCAGGTACGGGTTCGAGGACGGGTCCGGGGCGCGGAACTCGACGCGCTTGGCCTTCGGGTTGGAGCCCGTGATCGGGATACGCATCGCGGCCGAGCGGTTGCGCTGCGAGTACACCAGGTTGACCGGGGCCTCGAAGCCGGGGACCAGGCGGTGGTACGAGTTCACCGTCGGGTTGGTGAAGGCCAGCAGCGACGGGGCGTGCTTGAGGATGCCGCCGATGTAGTAGCGGGCGGTGTCCGAGAGGCCCGCGTAACCCTGCTCGTCGTAGAAGAGCGGCACGCCGCCCTGCCACAGGGACTGGTGGACGTGCATGCCGGAGCCGTTGTCGCCGAAGATCGGCTTGGGCATGAAGGTCGCGGTCTTGCCGTTGCGCCAGGCGACGTTCTTCACGATGTACTTGAAGAGCATCAGGTCGTCGGCCGCGGCGAGCAGCGTGTTGAACTTGTAGTTGATCTCGGCCTGGCCGGCGGTGCCGACCTCGTGGTGCTGGCGCTCGACCTGGAGGCCGACGTTCTCCAGCTCCAGGGAGATCTCGGCGCGCAGGTCGGCGAAGTGGTCGACCGGCGGGGCCGGGAAGTAGCCGCCCTTGTAGCGGACCTTGTAACCGCGGTTGTCCTCGATCGCGCCCGTGTTCCAGGCTCCGGCCTCGGAGTCGATGTGGTAGAAGCCCTCGTTCGCGCTGGTCTGGAAGCGCACGCTGTCGAAGACGTAGAACTCGGCCTCGGGACCGAAGTACGCGGTGTCCGCGATGCCGGTGGAGGCGAGGTAGGCCTCGGCCTTCTTGGCGATGTTCCGCGGGTCACGGCTGTACTGCTCGCCGGTGATCGGGTCGTGGATGAAGAAATTGATGTTCAGGGTCTTGTCACGGCGGAACGGGTCCAGACGCGCCGTGGACAGGTCCGCGCGCAGCGCCATGTCGGACTCGTGGATCGCCTGGAAGCCGCGGATCGACGAGCCGTCGAAGGCGAGCTCTTCGGACGGGTCGAACGCCGTGGCCGGAATCGTGAAGTGCTGCATGACGCCCGGAAGGTCGCAGAACCGGACGTCGATCATCTTGACGTCGTTGTCCGCGATGTACTTCTTGGCGTCGTCGGCGTTCTGGAACATCCAACTCCTCCTACTCCCGACCCGGGGCAGGGGCGGGGTCGTAGCTCGGTCGTGCGGCCAGTGCGGTGGCACACGCTGCACCCGACCTTAGGCAGGCGGGATTTCTCCAGCATGACTCATTTGTTTCGCAGAAGTTAACCGGACCGGTGATGAATCATGTCCCGCCGCCCCCGGTCGGACCCGGGCAGGGGTGATCAAAAGCGCGCACAGTACCGTGGACGGGTGGACAAGAGGCAGGCAATCGGTTCGTGGCTTTCCGGCCCCCGCGCGGCGGCCGAGGACATGGGAGCCGACTTCGGCTACCGGGGCGAGCAGCTCGGACTCCCCCAGGAGGGGCCCGGGGCCATCGCCCCTCTCGGGCGGCGTTTCGGCGCCCTCTTCATCGACTGGTCCCTGTGCATGCTGATCGCATACGGGCTGTTCGCGAACGGTGACCAGCAGGCGGCCGGCAACTGGGCGCTGCTGATCTTCCTCGTACTGAGTGTGCTCACCGTCGGCACCGTCGGCAGCACGCCCGGCAAGCGGATCCTCGGTGTCCGCGTCGTTGCCGAGGACGGCGGACGGCTGGGCGTCGTCCGCGTGATCGTGCGGAGCGTGCTGCTCTGCCTGGCGATCCCCGCGCTCATCTGGGACCGCGACGGGCGCGGACTGCACGACCGCCTCTCCCGCGCCGTTCAGGTGCGCATCTAGGGCCTGTCCCTGGCGCTCAGGTGCGGGTCTCCCCGGATCCGGCTCGGGGGACGAGTACGGATTGCGGGGTGCTGATACGCGGCACGGATACGCAGTACGGATACGCAGTACGGATACGCAGTACGGATACGCAGTACGGATACGCAGTACGGATACGCAGTACGGATACGCGAAGGG
>NZ_JBSGZO010000267.1:0-11602 GCF_053611045.1 Streptomyces sp. NPDC054841
GTACGAGGATGATCCTCCGCCTTGCGATCGCACGCACCAGACGCCGCGGGCCCCGCCCTTCGGGCGGACGGCGCTACTTTCGCAACACGCCCTAGCCGGCGGCCGGTGACGTCGAACTCGGCGTACATACCGGCCAGAAAGTGACCGGCGACGCTGCAGACCGGCTCGTAGCGGCCGGGCTGCAGCATCAGCGTGGCCCATCCCGTCGTTCCCGGGGTGATGCCGTCACCCGTGCCCGCGGCGCAGCTACGTGACGCCTCGCCGAGGCTGCCTGTCTCATCGATTCAGCCATCCGGACCGGTCGGCCGCTACCCCTGGGAGCTGGCCTGTGGAAAGCGGCAGCACCAGCACCTCGTGGGAGAGACATCCGGCGTCGAACGCGCGCAACGACACTGTCCCCGCCGCGACAGTGATGTGGTCAGCGACCATGCGCATTGTGCTCCAGCCGCGGTCTGGACCGTTGGGGCCGCCCATCATGCCGGGCCCATGTCGGCCAAGGTCCCGCTCACCACCTGGCCGGGCAGCAGGGAAGCTGTACATCGCGCGGCGCGCGGCGCCTGCCAGGACCGACCGCGGGCGGCGAGCAGCGGAAGGCCCCGGTAGCGGCGAGCAGCGCTGTCGTGGCAATGCCCAGCAGGAGCGCAGCGGCTGCCCGGGCCAGGGCCAGCCGCATCCGGCGTCGGCGGTTCGCGTTCACCCCTGCTCCCGCAGTAGCGCGAGCCGACGTCTGTACTCGTCCTCATCGATTTCCCCGCGAGCGAACCGCTCGGCGAGCAGGTCCTCCGCTCGCCTGCCTCCCCACCCGCGCTCGCTGGAGGGAGGAGGCGGGCCAGGCTGGTGACCGCGGTGGGCGCCGGTGAGGTAGTGGACGAGGGCAACGATGCCGACGATCACCAGTGTCCATAGCAGCACCATGACCATGGTCATGGCCAACCAGCCGCCCCAGCCCCAGCCGCCGTCGTCGTCCCACATCATGCCGATCACTTCCTCCGGCTGGTCCGCGTGCACCCCCAACTCCAGCGTGAGGGAGGAACTGCTTCGACGGAAACGGGAAACATGGCTCCCGTCACTGGGCCGAACGGCCCCCGGTGGGCCCATGCCGGCATCAGGGCATTTCAGCGCCATATGTCGAGGACGGCTCCTCAGGTGGCTGCTGGGCGAGTGACCGCCGCGGTGCCCACGGACGGCGGAAGCCGGTCAGCCACCCACCACGGTCGACGCGGGCCCAGCGCACGATCTGACACGGACGTTCCTCAACCCGCGGCACTCGCTGGGCCGCGCATTCAGGGTGCCGCTGCTATTGGTCCCAGCCTCCTCACCGGGCATCATCACAGCCAGATTCCCGACCGAGAGCAGCAGGCCATGGCGAGCCCACACCCGATGGACCGGCAGGCCGTGTACGACGACTACGAGCGCGCCCGGCAAACCTTTCACCGTCTGCTGGAGGCCGCCTCCAAAGCCGACCTGGCCCGGCCCACAGTCGGCACCCGATGGACCAACGAGCAACTCCTGTGGCACATGCTCTTCGGCTACATGCTGCTCCCGCCGCTGCTGATCCTGGTGCGCCTCTTCGGGCGTCTGCCCCGCAGCGTCAGCAGAATGCTCGCTCGACTCCTGGACGCGGCGACGGTCCCGTTCGACTTCGTCAACTATGTCGGACCCGTCGGAGCGGTGAAGCTCTACGGGCCACGCAGGATGGCCGCCAAATTCGACCGCGTCATCGCCTCCCTGCACCGGCGACTCGCAGCGGAGTCAGAGGCCGATCTTGCGCGCGGCATGCACTACCCCGTCCGGTGGGACCCATTCTTCCGCGACGTCATGTCGCTCGCAGACATCTATTGCTACCCGACCCAGCACTTCGACTTCCACCACCGCCAGCTCACCCTCGAAAACAGCAACTGACCCCTGAATACCCAGCCGGTTGAATCACCGCGCCTTAAGCCTTGGGCGCGCCGGCAGCCGGTTTCCCGCCCAGGATTCCGAGACGGACCACCCGCCCACGTGAACGACGCGGGCGAACAGCTCATTTGACCGGCCCTCGCAGCGAATTGACCCGCACTCCCGCGCTGACCGACACGCACGCTGAGAGTCGCCCGGTTTTCAACACGGGAAGCCGGCCGGGCTGTCTGACATGGACATCGGGGAGTGCCGGGCACCACACCGGCGGGCGGCGGGGTCGCGTTCGGCGATGTGCCGGGCGACCGCGTCGACGCCGGGGCGGGCGTACCGCTCCAGGGAACGGACGGAGGCGTGCTGAGCACGGCGGACGGCCGGGGTCCGGAAGGAGGGTAAGGGTTTGGCGATCACCTCGACGCCGGTCAGCGCCGAGCAGCCGGAGGCGAACGCATTGAGCAGGAGCAGCGCGCCGTCGGTGGTGGCGTTGTCCGCGAGGACGGAGGCGTGCCCGGCGGCCGCCTCGGTGGAGACGGGTGCGGACCGGAAGAGCCCGACCGTGATCAGCACCAGGATCGAGCCGACGAAGACGACGGTCGGTGCGATGAACGCCTTCGCCGAGTCGACGATGCCGCGCAGGTTCACGCCGGTGATGAGGACGAGGACCGCGAGGCAGAGCCAGAGCCGGTCGTCGTACAGCTCGGGGAAGGCCGAAGTCAGCGCGGCGACACCGGCGGTGACGGCCACGGCGACGTTGAGGACGTAGTCCAGGACCAGGGAGGCCGCGGCGACCAGGCTGGTGCGGCGGCCGAGGTGGTTCTTGGCGACCGCGTAACTGCCGCCGCCGTCCGGGAAGGCGGCGATGACCTGCCGGTACGAGGCGACCAGCACCGCCAGGAGCGCGGCGATGGCCAGCGTGACGGGCAGCGTGAAGCCGAGACCGTGCGCGCCCGCCGCGGCGAGCACGAGCACGATCGCTTCCGGTCCCTAGGCCACCGACGCCATCGCGTCGAGCGACAGCGCGGCAAGACCGGTGACGGCGGTGAGCTTGTGGCGGTCGCCGGTATCCGGGGGTTCCTCGGCGCCGACAGCGTCGGCGTCTCCCTTGGCCAGAACAGTCATGCGGATCAGCGTGCAGGCCCGTTCTCCGGGCCGCGAGCAGTCCTGTCGCATTCTTGGCGCAGGTCCGGCCCATCTTCACAGAGCATCGGCGCCAGCCACGGTCACCTCACGTCAGACAAGCGTCAAGACTGGCGGCCGCAGCGCCAGCAACGCGTCAGGATCCGGGATCGCTGAGGGCCGCGAGCATAGCGTCGCCTCATGGGACGGCGCATCCAGGTACGCCATTTGTGGCGCTCCACACCAGCACCCGGCACCGTGGCACACGACACGCACTGGGCCGGTGACCTCCGGCAGGCCTTCTGCTGTGCGGCGCTCCTCCTCGGGCTGCTTCTCGTCGTCGACGCGGGTAACGGCACTCTTGGCGTCGTACGTTGCGCCTTGTGGACCGGGACGGCACTGCTGCTCTTCTTGATCCTGCTGCCGGCGAGGGTGGCGGCCGGCCACGATTGGCTCGAGACTCGTAACCTGACGCGGACTCGGCGTGTACGGACGGACCGGCTGGTGACGGCCCACTGGTCCGATGGCGTCGCGCAACGGTTGGTTCTGAGGGACGCGGACGGCGGCCACGTCCAGCTGGATCCACGTGTGCTGGCCCTTAATCCACGGCTCTGGTATCTGCTGGACGAGGGCGCCCGTGTCTCGCGGGACCGTGGAACGCTGCAGTGCGGCGGCGCAGCACTGCAGCAGCTGTCCGGGCGGATCGACGCGGAGAACGCCAAGGCGATCTTCAGGATTTCAGGGCTGGACGACTGATCGCTCGCTGTGCCTGCCGCACCACCGCGGCCCGTCAGGAGACGGCCGTGCTCGGTAGCTCGGGGCGGGCCGGCTCCTGGCCGGGGGCTGTCTGCACGGTAAGGATCATGGTGAGGCCGCCTCCCGGGGTGTCCTCGGCTGTGAGCGTGCCGCCCATCGCCTCGGCGAAGCCGCGGGCGACGGCGAGGCCGAGGCCGACTCCGGAGCCGCGCGGGGCGTCGCCGTAACGCTGGAAGGGTTCGAAGATCCGCTCCTTGGCCTCGTCGGGGACGCCGGGCCCGCGGTCCACCACGCGCAGCTCGACGCGGTCACCGAGCGCACTGCCCGAGACCAGCACCACCTCGCCGTCGGGGCTGTACTTGACGGCGTTCTCGACGATGTTCGCGACCGACCGCTCCAGCAGGCCGCGATCGACGGCAACCATCGGCAGCGTTTCCGGGATGTCCAGCTCGATGCTGTGGTCCGGTACACCGACCAGGGCCATGGGGACGACCTCGTCCAGGTCGGTCACCCGGATGATCGGGGTGACGATGCCGGTATCCAGCCGCGACATGTCGAGGAGATTGCCGACGAGATGGTCGAGCCGGTCCGCCCCGTCCTCGATGCCTTCGAGGAGTTCCGCCCGGTCCTCCTCAGACCATTCGACGTCGTCGGAACGAAGCGAGGTGACGGCCGCCTTGATACCCGCGAGCGGGGTGCGCAGATCGTGACTGACGGCGGCCAGAAGCGCGGTGCGTATGCGATTGCCCTCGGCGAGCTTTCGGGCCTCCCCGGCCGCGCCGACGAGGCGCTGCCTGCCGGTCGAGGACCACGGCCGCCTGGGCGGCGAAGGCGCCGAGTACGCGCCGGTCCTCGGCAGGCAGGACACGGCCGGACAGGGCCAGCGCCATGTGGTCGCCGACGGGCATGTCCACGTCCGCGTCCTCGGGTCGGGTGACCGGATTCCGGCCCACGCTCCCTGCGCACACCCACGGCTCGACGTCGCTCTCCCGCTCCAGTAGGGCCACGGACTCCATCGCGAAGGTCTCGCGCACGCGTTCCAGCAGCGCTTCCAGACTCGTCTCGCCGCGCAGAACATTGCCGGCCAGGAAGGACAGCGTCTCGGACTCGGCGCGCAGCCGGGCGGCCTGGTGGGTGCGGCGGGCCGCCAGGTCGACCACGGAGGCGACCGAGATCGCCACACCCACGAAGATCACGAGCGCGACGAGGTTCTTGGGGTCGGCGATCGTGAGCTCACCGACCGGAGGCGTGAAGTAGTAGTTCAGCAGCAGCGATCCGAAGGCCGCCGACGCCAATGCCGGGAGCAGCCCGCCGAGCAGTGCCGCGGCCACCGTGAGCGTCAGGAACAGCAGCATGTCGTTGGCGAGGCCGAGATCGGCGTCGACATGGGTCAGCAGCAGCGCCAGCAGGACCGGGCCCACGGCACCGGCCACCCACCCCCAGATGATCCTGGAGCGGCCGAGGCGGGCACCGCGGGCCACGGGCAGCCCCCTCCCCCGGGCGACCTCGTCGTGGGTGACGATGTGGACGTCCAGGTCGGGCCCCGACTCGACGGCCACCGTGGCGCTGACGCCAGGGCCGAAGATGTACTGCCATGCCTTGCGGCGGCTGGCCCCGAGCACGATCTGGGTGGCGTTGACACCGCGTGCGAGCTCCAGCAGCGCCTGCGGAACATCGTCGCCGACCACATGGTGGAACGTACCGCCGAGATCCTCGACCAGGGTCCGCTGGACGGCCAGTTCCTTGGGCGAGGCCGACGTCAGGCCGTCGCTGCGGGAGATATAGACGGCGAGCACCTCACCGCCGGCCCCCTTCTCGGCGAGACGGGCAGCGCGGCGGATCAGGGTGCGTCCCTCTGGGCCACCGGTGAGACCGACGACGATCCGCTCGCGGGAGCCCCAGATGGTGGAGACTTGGTGTTCTGTCCGGTACTCCTGGAGATACGCGTCGACCCGGTCCGCCGTCCACAGCAGCGCCAGCTCGCGCAGGGCGGTCAGGTTCCCCGGGCGGAAGTAGTTGGACAGGGCCGCGTCGACCTTGTCGGCCTTGTAGATGTTGCCGTGCGCCATCCGGCGGCGCAGCGCCTGCGGCGACATGTCGACCAGCTCGATCTGGTCGGCCCGGCGCACCACCTCGTCGGGGACGGTCTCCCGCTGCCGTACTCCCGTTATCGATTCGACGACATCGCCGAGGGACTCCAGGTGCTGGATGTTGACGGTCGAGATGACGTCGATCCCGGCGGCGAGCAGCTCCTCGACATCCTGCCAGCGCTTGGCGTTGCGCGAGCCCGGCACATTCGTGTGCGCCAACTCGTCCACAAGGGCAACCGCCGGACGGCGCTCCAGGACCGCGTCGACGTCCATCTCGGTGAAGACCGCTTCCCGGTACTCCAGCTCCTTGCGCGGGATCTGTTCCAAGCCGTGGAGCATCACCTCGGTGCGCGGTCGGTTGTGGTGCTCGACGAAGGCGACGACGCAGTCGGTACCGCGCTCGACCCGACGGTGGGCCTCGGAAAGCATGGCGTACGTCTTGCCGACGCCTGGTGCCGCACCGAGGTAGATCCGAAGCTTGCCGCGTGCCATGGTTTTCGATTCTTTTGCGTCGAGTGGGCGAGGGAGCTGATGTGTGCTGCCGGGATATGGCGAGGGTTTCAGGCCTCGAAGCGGTATCCCATGCCCGGTTCGGTGATCAGATGCTGGGGATGCGAAGGGTCCGCTTCGAGCTTGCGGCGCAACTGTGCCATGTAGACGCGGAGGTAGTTTGTCCTGCTGCCGGCGTAGTGACCCCACACTTCCTCCAGCAGCTGCCGCTGACTGAGGAGGTGGCCCTGGTTGCGGATCAGCAGCTCCAGCAGGTGCCACTCGGTCGGGGTGAGACGTACGTCGCTGTCGCCGCGCTTGACCCTCTTCGCGACGAGGTCGACGGTGAAGTTTTCGGTGGTAACGAGCCGCGTGTCGTCAACGGCGGTGGCGGTGGTCTCGGTGCGCCGGACGGCGGCACGCAGCCGGGCCAGCAGCTCGTCCATGCTGAACGGCTTGGTGACGTAGTCGTCGGCGCCGGCGTCGAGCGCTTCGATCTTCTCGTCGGAGGTACGGCGAGCGGAGACCACCACGATCGGCACCCTGCTCCAGCGACGCAGGCCCCTGATCACATCCAGGCCGTCCACATCGGGCAACCCGAGGTCCAGCAGAACCGCGTCCGTCGGGGCCGCGGCGGCGAGCCGTAGGGCGGTGGCGCCGTCGACCGCGGCTTCCACCTCGTACTTGCGGGCCTTCAGATTGATCGTGAGGGCCCGGACGAGCTGGGGATCGTCCTCCACGACGAGCACCCGGGTCATCGGTGTGCGGCCTTCCTGTTGTGGGAGGTTGGTACTTCGGTCAGGGACTGGGTGGTGGCGGGGATGCGCCGACGGGAGTCGGCGTCCGAGAAGACTTCTCGGACTGCCGGCTCCCGCCTGACGCAAGGAACAGCAGCGCCTCGCTGGTGAGGTTGAGGGTTCCGCGGAAGCGGTCCAGCAGGAAGGTGAGCAGGAGAGGCAGGAGCAGACCCGCCACGGGTCCGGCGACCAACCGCGAGGTGGGCAGCGTACGCCGCCGGGAGGGCAACAGCCGGCCACGCCCGGCCCGCTCGTGCGTAACCATGTGGACGTCGATGTCGGCGGAGAGCGCGACAGCCGTGTCACCGATACCCCGCCCGGTGAGGAAACGCTCAAGCCGACCCCGCCGGCTCGTGCCGAGGACGAGCTGGGTCGCGTTCTCGGCACCGGCGAACTCCACCAGAGCGGTCGGCACATCGTCACCCACCACCGAGTGATAGCTGCCGCCCACGCTCTCGACGAGACGCCGCTGCCGTGCGAGCGCGGAGTGCGAGGCTCCCCCGGCCAGCCCGTCGCTGCGTGCGACATGGACCGCGAGCAGCACACCGCCCTGTGCCGAGCGGGCTGCGATACGGGCGGCGCGGCGTATCAGCGTCTCGCCCTCCGGCCCGCCGGTGAGCGCGACCACGACCCGCTAACGGGTCTCCCACACACCGCCGATGCCGTACTCCGAGCGGTATTTCTTCAACGCCTCGTCGACCCGGTCGGCAGTCCAGAGCAGGGCGAGTTCTCGCAGCGCGGTGAGATTGCCCTGCCGGAAGTAGTTGGCGAGCGCGGCGTCGATCTTCTCGGGCGGGTAGATGTTGCCGTGGGCCATCCGGCGGCGCAGCGCCTCCGGTGGAATGTCCACGAGCTCGATCTGGGTGGCGCGGCGTACGACGTCGTCGGGGACCGTCTCGTGCTGCGGAACCCTGGTGATCTTCTCGACGACGTCGTTGAGGGATTCCAGGTGCTGGATGTTGACGGTGGCGACGACGTGGATGCCGGCGGCCAGCAGTTCCTCCACGTCCTGCCACCGTTTGGCGTTGCGGGAGCCCGGCACACTGGAGTGGGCGAGTTCGTCGATCAGCACGACGTGTGGGCGGCGCCGGATTACGGCGTCGAGGTCGAGCTCGGGGTACGTACGGCCCCGGTAGACCCGCTCGGCCCGGGCCAGTACTTCCAGGCCGTCGAGCCTCGCCTCGGTGTGCGGCCGGCCGTGGCACTCCGCGTAGCCGACGACTACGTCGGTGCCGCGGGCGGCCCTGCGCCTGCCCTCGTCGAGCATCCGGTAGGTCTTGCCGACGCCGGGGGCCGCGCCGAGAAAGACCTTTGGTGGCCGTGACCGCGCTCGGCAGGCGTCTCGCGCTGCCGCCCCGGGTCCAGGTGCTGGTGCAGGCCGAGAGCCTGTTCAACGACGCCACGTCCCTGGTGCTGTTCCGGGTCGCGGTGAGTGTCGCGGTGGCTTCGTCGGCGGTCTCCTGGGGGTCGGCCGGCGGCGAGTTCGCGCTGCTGGCGGGCGGCGGCACCCTCATCGGCGCGGGCGTGGCCCTGGTGGTGGGGGTGATCCGCCGGCGCACCGAGGACCCGGTTCTGGAGACGGTGATCGCGCTGGTGACTCCGTACGCCGCCTACGTACTGGCCGAGTCCGCGCACACTTCCGGGGTCACCTCGGTCGTGGTGGCCGGGGTGATGCTGGGCGGGCGCGGCGACCGGCTCACCAACGCCCGGATCAGACTTCAGCTCCATGCCGTCTACGGCACGGTGGTCTTTCTGCTGGAGAGCGTCGTCTTCAGCCTCATCGGCCTCGCCCTGCCGACGCTGATCCGCGAACTGCCGGAGGGCTACGGCCTGTGGCCGCTGCACGCGCTCGCCGTCGCCGTCGCCCTCGTCGCCGTACGGATGGTGTGGCTGTTCCCGCTCTCGGCAGTCATGCAGCGCAAGGCCGGCACGCCGGAGCCGTCCTGGCGAGTGCCAGCGGTACTGACCTGGGCCGGGACCCGCGGTGTCGTCCCGCTGGCGGCCGCGCTCTCCATCCCGGTCGTCGCAGCGGACGGCACGGTCCTCACCCAGCGCCCTTTGGTGCTCGTGCTGGCCACCTCGGTGGTGGTGGTCACGCTGATCGCCCAGGGGTTCACCCTGGCGCCCGTGGTACGCCGCTCCGGCATCGCCCTCGAACCCGCCCACACCGAGCGGGAGGAGGCCGAGGCAAGATGCCGTCTGGCGGACGCGGGGTTGCGGCGAGTGGACGACCTCTCCGAGCTCGAAGCCGTACCGGATGTGGTGCTGGACCGGCTGCGGCGCGGTCTTCAGGCACGTCTTGAGCATGCCCGGGACCTGCTCGGCGAGGCGGATCCCGCCGAGTCCGCGGACCATGTGTACCGCCAGTTGCGCCGCGAGCTGATACGTGTCGAGGCTGCGGAGCTCCAGCGGCTGTACGACGCCCACCGCATCAGCGACACCATCCGCAGACGGCTTCAGCGCTCACTGGACCTGGAGGACGCACGGCTCGCCGACGTGGGAGGGCCGGCGGTCGGTCAGCGGAACTCGGAGAGGCGTGGGCGCAGCCCGAGGACCGTGAGCACGCCCGCGGCCAGCAGGGCGGAGACGGCCCAGGGCATCAGGACCCTGACGGCGCCCCGGCCCTCCCGTACCGCGCCGTCGAACGCGTCCCGGTTGATGCCGGTCACCTGGTCCAGCGCCTCCATCCACTCGCCGAAGTGGGCGTTGGACATGCCGGGTTCCCAGCTGATGCAGAAGGCAATGGCCTCGCGCTCCTTGCCCTGGGCGACCAGGGAACGGATCGTACGGTCGTCGCGCTGGTAGACGGCGTACGTCTCGACGGTCCGCTCGGCCGCGGCACGCTCGCCGGTGAAGGTGATGTTGTCCAGCTCGCGGCGGAACTCCCCGGTGAAGACCCGGTCCTCGTGGTCGGCACGGTAGCGGTCCCAGGTCTCGGCGAGCTTCTCGTCGTGCGTGGTGAGGTCCGCACCGTCGATGCCGTACAACAGCTGTGACTTGTCGAGGAAGCTCTGCTCGTAGGCGGCTCGGCGGGAGGAGTCGAGGAGATAGCGGCTCTCGTCGGCGTTCGCATCGTACGCGATCGCACGGGCGCGGGACAGGGCGACGACGGAGTCGAAGGCGTCGCGACGGGCCACCCGCAGCTGCTCGGCGGAGGCGGTGAACAGCTGGAGGCCGAGGACGAGGGCGGTGAGGACACAGGCGGTGGCGGCCAGCAGGCCCGGGTTGACGACGCGGTGGAAGCGGCGGGCGACGTACCACTGCAGCAGGACGAGGACGGCGAGGAGGGAGAGGCCCAGCCTCAGCAGCACCCCCGACTGGGTGGTGAGGTCGGAGCGTTCTGCGTCGTAAGTCGCCTCGAAGGCACCGTTGTTGGACTCGACCAGCTTCCTGGCCTCGGGCAGCAGACGGTCCGCTAGGAGGTCGGTGGCGGCACGATAGTCGGCGAGGGCATCCGCCTTGCCGCCCGCGCGGCCGTCGTTCTCCCGCGCGCGTCCGAGGAGTTCCTGGTAGCGGGCGAAGTCGTCGGTCAGGGACTCGACGGTCCGCTGGGCCTGCGCGTCGCCCTCGGCGGCAACGGCGAGCGTGCGCAGTTCCCTGCTGATGGTGTGCCGGGACTGCTCGTAGAAGCCATTGGCCTTGTTGTACGGCACGGCCATGCGGCCCCTGCCCGCATCGCCGCTGGACAGAAGGATGTTGGCGGCCTGCGCGTCCATGTCGTTGAGGGCGAGATCGAGCTTCGTGGCGCTCACGGTCCGCGGGGCCTGCTGGCCGGCCACCCTGTCCCAGGTATGGGATACGGCGAGCCCCGCCACGAGGACCAGCGCGACGCAGGCGGCGGTGAGCAGCAGCGTGGCGGTGCGCAGCAGGCGTAACCGGGCGGGCAGGGTGTCCCAGTAACGGCGGCGGAACGATTCTGCCTCTGCGGCGAGGCGGGCTCGCGGACGGGGGCCGTCCGGCCGCGGTCCCCCTCGTGACCGCAGGCCGGGACGGCCCCCTTGGGGAACAACCGTCTGTGGCACGTGCTCCGCGCCCGTCCGGGCCCCCGCCTCCGGACTGCGCGTACTTCCGGCGGTGATGGTCACTCGCCCTCCAACCCACGCCACGGACGGCCGTAGCGTCCCCGTGCCGATCAGTCTGCGATCGGTTTCGGCCACGGACGGCATCTGTTGACGCGGTCCTGACGCTCTTTCACCCCTGTTTGACGCGTCCTTGACGGCCATTGCCACATGGCCGTTAAGAGCGCACAAGTTCGCCCCGCAACAGGCCCTTTGGGGGCCATCGGAGCATTAGATTCCTGTGCGGCCGCCGGAGACCGTGGACGTCAGTGGCATGAGGATCCGGCCGAACCCATCGGCCAGGTCTCCGGCGGACGAGCCGCGGCGGCGTCTCGTCCCGTCGTCACGCCGCCGCGCGATCCATGTGCCGCCCTGCCGTCGCCGGGGCCCAGGCGACGGC
>NZ_JBSGZO010000268.1:0-11559 GCF_053611045.1 Streptomyces sp. NPDC054841
CTGCGTGGGTCCACGACCCCTGACAGGGCGCGATGGGCGCTCCGCAACCATGTGGTCCGGAGCGCCCTTCCGTGTTCCGTTAAGGGGCGTGAAAGGTGTGTCCAATTGGTGACCCGGCGTCAACACCCTTGCTTCTGAACGACTATGCTCCCTGCCCGTCGTCATATGATCGTTTCCGTTCAGATGGTTTGAGGGTGCTGATGGTCCGTGAGGAATCGTCGCCCGGAAGTGGAAGCCCGCGATCCGCGGCCTCTTTCGGGTGGCTGCTGCCCGCTGCTCTGACAGTCGTCGCCACCGCCGTCGCGGTGGCGCTCGTCTCCGCTCCGGCCCGTGTCCCCGTCGCGGTCATCGGTGCCGTCGCCGCCGTCGCGGTCGCGGCCATCGGCGCCGAGGCCGCCCGCCGCGGCCGGGTGATCGAGGCTCTGCGGCGGACCGTCGCCGACCGCGACGCCGTGCTGTCCCGCCAGGCGGCCGAGACCGCGCACCTGGCCGGGACGCTGCTGCCCGAGGTCGTGGACCGGCTGCGCAGAGGAGAGTTCCCCGAGGACGTACTGGCCTCGCTCACCGCTCCCGAGGCGCACCGGGCCGTCGTCCGCACGGTCGTCGACGCCGTCGTCGCCGAGGAGGACCTGCGCGAGTCCGCGCAGCGCGCCTTCGTGAACATCGCACGCCGCGTCCAGGCCATCGTCCACCAGCAGGCCCAGGAACTCCGCGAGATGGAGGACCGGCACGGCAAGGCGCCGGACGTCTTCGGCGATCTGCTCCGCCTCGACCACGGCACCGCGCTGATCGGCCGGCTCGCCGACTCCATCGCCGTACTCGGCGGTGCGCGGCCCGGCCGTCAGTGGAGCCGGGCCGTGCCGCTGTACAGCGTCATGCGCGGCGCCATGTCGCGGATCATCGACTACCAGCGCGTCGAGCTGCACTCCGTCACCGAGGTCGCCGTCATCGGCCCCGCCGTCGAGCCGCTGATCCACGCCCTTGCCGAGCTGCTCGACAACGCCACCCGCTACTCACCGCCGCAGACCAAGGTCCATCTGACCGCCGTCGACGTCCAGTCGGGCATCGCCGTCGAGATCGAGGACGGCGGCGTCAGCATGAGCGAGGAGGCCCGCAAGCGGGCCGAGCGGATGCTCCGCCAGGCCCAGCAGGGCATCGACCTCAACGACCTCGGTGAGACCCCGCGGCTCGGCCTCGCCGTGGTCGGCCGGCTGGCACAGGCGTACGGCTTCCAGGTCTCGCTGCGCTCCTCCGCGTACGGCGGTGTCCGCGCGGTCCTGATCGTCCCGCAGGAGATGATCACCACGTCCGCGTCCGCGACCGGTCTCGCCCACGGCATCGGAGCATCGTCCGTGCCCCTGACATCGCTCCCGGCCACCGCGGCCGCCCCGGCGCCGACTGCGGCTCCGGCAGCGGCCCAGGCACCGGCTGTGGCTGCGCCCGCCGCCCCGGTGCAGCGCGCGGTCACCGGTCCGGTGGCCGACCACCCCGCACCGGTCGTGGTCGAGCGGACCCCGAACGGCCTCCCACAGCGGCGCCGCAAGACGCCCGCCGCCCCGCCCGCCGCCGCTGCGCCCGCCACCCCGCCCGCCACCGCTGCGCCCGCCGCCGTCACGCCGGCGTCGTCCACGCCCACCGCGGCTCCCGACCAGGAGCCCACACCACAGGTGCAGCCCGGAGTGTGGCTGGCCGCCTTCCAGAGCGGTCTCTCCGGGGAGGCCACCGACGCTAGCAAGGGGAACACGCAGCCATGATTCAGCAGCAGGCCAACATGGACTGGATGCTCAAGGACCTCGCGGAAGGAGTGCCGCAGACCAGACATGTGGTCGTGCTCTCCGCCGACGGTCTGCGCATGGCCCAGTACGGCACGGACACCGACACCGCCGACCGGCTGGCCGCCGCCTGCGCCGGACTGCAGTCCCTGGCGGGCGCCGTCGCCTCCGAACTCCCCTACAGCGACGGCCGGATGCGGCTCGTGGTCATCGAGATGGACGGCGGATTCTTCTATCTGATGGCGGCCGGAGCGGGAGCGTTTCTCGCCGTACTCGCCGGCGAGGGGGTCGACGCCGGGCTGATGGGCCAGCGGATGCGGGACCTCGTCCTGCGGATCGGCGAGCACTTGAGCAGCCCGCCCCGCCAGGACGGGCAGGCCAGGTGAGCCACCCGGGCGGCGGGGACTGGGAAGAGGCCAGTCCCGAGCGGCTCTATGTGATCACCGGCGGCCGCAGCACGTCGTCGGCCCCCGTCGAGCTCGACCTGGTCACTCTGATCGTGGCCAGGTCCCGGCCGAAGCCCGGTATGCAGCCGGAGCACGCGGCGATCATCCAGCTGTGCCAGGCGCCGCTGTCCGTCGCCGAGATCTCCGCGTACACGGGGCTCCCGGTCAGCGTCGTCACCGTCCTGCTCGGCGATCTGCTCGTCGACAACCGGGTGATCGCCCGCGCACCCGTCCCACCCGCCCGACTCCCCGACCGCGCATTGATTGAGGCAGTGATCGATGGACTTCAGAGGCTCTGAGCAGCCCGCGCGGACCACTGGGCCGCGGAGCGAGGATGTGCTGCCGGCGACCGCCGCCGCCGCCGTCAAGGTGGTGATCGTGGGCGGTTTCGGAGTCGGCAAGACGACCCTCGTCGGCTCGGTCAGCGAAATCCGGCCGCTGACCACCGAGGAGACGATGACCCAGGCCGGGGTCGGCATCGACGACACGGCCGGCATCGGCGGCAAGACGTCGACGACCGTCGCGATGGACTTCGGCCGCATCAGCATCAACGAGGAGCTGGTGCTCTATCTGTTCGGCACGCCCGGACAGGAGCGCTTCTGGTTCCTGTGGCGCGGCCTGTTCGAGGGCGCGCTGGGTGCGGTGGTGCTGGTCGACACCCGCCGCCTCGAGGTCAGCTTCGACGTCATCGGACGCCTGGAGGAGCGGGGCGTGCCCTTCGTCGTGGCCGTCAACTCCTTCCCGGACGCGCCGGGTCACCCCGCCGAGGAGCTGCGCAGCGCGCTCGATCTGCCGGAGTCGGTGCCGATCGTGCTGTGCGACGCGCGGCAGCGGGCGTCCAGTCGGGACGTCCTGATGACGCTGATGCGGTATCTGCAGAACCTTGCCACGACGCAGGAGGCGTCATGACCACTGCCCCGACTCCCGAGACCGGCGCCGGTTCCGAGACCGGTGCGGCGCCGACCCCGCCGCCGGGCTGCCCGGCCCATGCGCTCGGCCCCGACGGGCTGCGCCGTCTGTACGGCCCGGAGGCCGACGCCGACCCGATGGGCCTGTACGAGAAACTACGCGCCGAGCACGGCTCCGTCGCGCCCGTCCTCGTCCACGGCGACCTGCCGGCCTGGCTGGTCCTCGGCCACCGGGAGAACCTGGACGTGACGCGTACGCCGTCCCGGTTCTCGCGCGACCCCCGGCGCTGGCGTGCCATGCAGGAGGGCCAGGTGCCGCCGGACCATCCACTGACTCCGATCGCGGCCTGGCAGCCGGTGTGCAACTTCGCCGACGGGGCCGAGCATGAGCGGCTACGCGGCGCGGTGACGGATTCGCTGGAGCGCTTCGACCGGCGCGGGATGCGGCGCTATGTGACGCGCTTCGCCGGCCAGCTGATCGACTCGTTCGCAGAAGCGGGCAGGGCCGACCTCGTGGCGGGGTTCGCGGAGCCGCTGCCGATGCTGGTGATGACGCAGCTGGTCGGCATGCCGGACTCGTACGGGCCCCGGCTGGTCGAGGCGGCCCGTGACATGATCCGCGGCAGCGAGACGGCCGTCGCAAGCAACGAGTACGTGACGGTGGCACTGCGCCAGCTGGTGGAGCGCAAACGCGCCGCACCCGGTACGGACTTCACCTCCTGGCTGCTGGAGCATTCCTCGACGCTGTCCGACGAGGAGATCATCGAGCACGTCAGGCTGGTCCTGATCGCCGCCTTCGAGACCACCGCCAATCTGATCGCCAACACGCTACGGCTGGTCCTCACCGACCGCAGGTTCCGCGGCAGGCTGTCGGGGGGCCACATGACACTGCCCGATGCGCTGGAGCAGGTGCTGTGGGACGAACCGCCGCTCACCACCATCCTGGGTCGCTGGGCGACCGGTGACACCGATCTGGGCGGTCGGCAGATCAAGGCCGGGGACATGCTTCTGCTCGGTCTCGCAGCCGCCAACGTCGACCCGGAGATCCGTCCCGATCTGTCACAGCCGGTGCACGGCAACCGCTCGCATCTGGCCTTCAGTGGCGGACCGCACGAGTGCCCGGGCCAGGACATCGGCCGGGCGATCGCTGACACCGGCATCGACACGCTGATGGCCCGGCTGCCCGACCTGGAGCTCGCAGTCCCCGAGGAATCGCTGCACTGGGATGCGTCCCTGATGTCGCGTCGCCTGGTCTCGTTGCCAGTGGCCTTCACGCCACGCGGCACTTCGGCGACGGGCTCCCTGCCGACAGCCCAGCCGAAGGCGGCGCCACTGCCGGAGGCCACGGTGTCTCCCGCTCCCGTGGCCCCGTCGACGGTCCGGCCCAGGCGCCGGTCGTGGTGGTCCCGGTTGCTCGGCGGGCGCTGAGCAACCGGGCGCGTCATCCGAGACGCTTCAGCTGCTCCCACCACCAGGCGATGGCCGGGATGGGCAGGGGTTCGGTGCTCGGGTCACTGGGGGTGTCGCGATACGAGATGTCGTACGACGCCCCCTCTACCGGCAGCTCGTTGCGGTTGCGCGGGCTCGTGAACCGGGGCGCGAGGTTCTGCCACTCGATGCATCCGCTCACGTAGTGGGCGAGCGAGTCCAGATAGCGGACGAGCTGTTCGTCCGCATCCTTCATCAGCCGTTCCCTCAGGCGTATGAAGAGGGTCATGGCCCGGTCCCGCAGCGCGACGGTGGGTACGAGCGCCTCCTGCGGCGTACAGCCGTGGTGCTGGGCGACGACATTGAGCATGTTCTGCTCCCAGGGGTCCTGGTGGTCCTCCTTGTTGTACGAGAACAGGTCGTTGTCGCAGGAGACGATGAAGCCGGCGGCGTCGGTGAGGGCCTGGACCGGCGCGGAGTACAGCACGTCCGCAGGCACCGTGATGCCGTTGGCCGCGTCGCACCACGCCAGCGTGAAGCGAGTCCCGTTCACGGACATCCGCATCGCGCAGAACTCGTTGAGGCCGGGCATCACGTCCCGCTCGGCGTTGGCCGTCTGCCAGCCGGCGCCGAACAGCCAGTCCCGGGTTCCTTCGGTGAACCGGCGCAGCTGGAAGGGCGTGAGCATCGCGCGGGTGCGGCCGATGAGGTCGTCGAGCGCGGCGGTGACCGGGCCCGGTGGCAGCAGGGCGGAACCCGGTGCCTCCATGGAGCGGATCAGCCGGGCGCTGTGGTCGGCGATGGCAGCGGCGCTCGTGCCCAACTCCCCCGTGTCCTGCCAGTCGTCGATGGCATGCGCCCAGTAGTTCCACTCCATGAACAGCACCATCGGCTCGGCGTCGCCGTAGGGGATGATCCGCGAGGTGAAGTCAGCGCTGCGGGTGGCAAGGCCCCAGGCACGGTCGGTGGCATCGGGATAGATCGCGAATTCGTCGACCCATTGGATCGCTCGTGCCTCGAGTTCGGCGATGTCCTTGTGGATCTGCTTCTCATTGAACGGACAGTAGAACGACGGGAGTTCCCACCCGATCCGGGAAGGAGCGCTGCCCTCGACGTACACAGGTGGCATGGTCAGATCCCTCCGAGGCGGAACATCAGCAGCCGGGTCTCCATGGCGTGATCGCGCCAGATCCGGAAGAGCTTGCCGTGGGTGAGGGCCGATTCCGTGAGCCGGTCGCGGGACCAGACGCTGTCCCGCTGTTCCCCGGCCTCCTGGGCGCGCTCCAGCTCCGCGGTGTTCCACGCCATGGACTGCACCCAGAACTCGGCGACGCGGTCGGTGACGTCCTCGTCCTGCTCCAGTTCGAAGCCGGCGGCCTCTGCGGCGGAGATGTACTCGGTGAGGGTGCCGAGCCGGGTCTTGTAGTACCCGTCGATGAACTCGGTCCACTCCGGTCGGCAGATGAAGTGCTCCTGGATGCCGAACCAGCCGCCGGGCCGCAGGGCCTTGGCAACGACCTGGAAGAGCCGCTTGCGGTCCATGTAGCCGGAGCTCTCGTTGGCGTACGCCGCGTCGTACGCGTTCTCGGCGACGTAGTCGTGGACGTCGGCGAGGAGCGGGGTGACGCTGTCGGCGACACCGGCCTGGCGGGCGAGGTCCTGTATGACGGGTATGTGATCGGCGGCCACGGTGAGTCCGGTGACCCTGGAGCCGTGCTCCTGGGCCCAGTACAGCGAGCCGCCGCCCACCCCGCAGCCGATGTCGAGGACATCGGCGGGCGGAGTGGCATACGCACCCCAAGTGCGGGCGGCGTGTTCCACGATGGCCTCCTGGGAGGCGACGATACGTCGCTTCAGGACACGCTGGGACACGGTGGTGTTGGGGGTGGCGCCGGGGGCGAACAGCCCCATGTGGAAGTGGATCCGTGGTCCTGGGCCGTACTTGTAGAGGATGTCGGCGGTCTTCCGGGTGTAATACAACGGCACCTGGGTCTCGTCGAATGTGACGAGGCTGTTCTCCATCGGGTTCTCCAGTCTGCGTCCTGCGGGGGGTGACAGGGCGGATCAACTCTGCCCGAAAATGATCGTTCCATTCACCTCTCGTCTCACATTCGTCACTCTGTCAAACTGCCGTAAAGTCGCCGCAGTTGAATCGCCCCCTGCTCAGCGAGCTCCCCGTGCAGCCGCATCCGCGCCACCCCGCCGTCCGGGAACGCGTCGAGCCGCACATGCGTCGCGACCGCCGGCGCCGCGAGCGGGAAGCGGTGGAGGGTGTCGGGCTGGAGCCGGGTGCGCGGGAGGGAAGCGTCCTCGCACACACCGCCGTTGAGCACGGAGACGACGTCGAAGGTCCCGAGAAGCTCCAGCATCGAATGTCTCCGCACATTCACTTCAGGAGATCTGAATGGTCTCCGACCGCGCCCCGGCGGCCCCCCGCAGCGCCTCCAGCACATGAGCCACCCCCGCCCCCTCCTCCGCGCCCCGCCGCACCGCGGCCACGACATGCCTGCGCGGCTGGTCGGCGCTGAGCACCCGCATGACGACCCCGCTGCGCCGCTCCGCGGCCGCCATGCGCGGTACGAGCGCGACCCCCATGCCCGCCTCCACCATGGCGAGAATCGCGGTCCACCCGGACGCGGAATGCGCCTGCTCCGGAACGAACCCGGCCGCCTCGCACGCGGCCAGCGTGATCTCGGACCAGGGTCCGCTGCCTCCGAAGATCCACGGCTCCTCCGACAGATCGGCCAGCCGCAGGCCCGGCTCGGCCGCCCTCGGATGCCCGGCCGGCAGTGCCACGTCCAGCGGATCGGCGAGCAGCGGTACGCGGGTGAACTTCGGATCCCGGGCCGTCGGCGCGTGCGCGGCCAGCGACAGCGCGAGGTCCACGTCCCCGGCGGACAGCAGCTCGTACGCCTCGGCCGCCTCCGCCTCCCGGACCCGTACCTCCAGCGCGGGGTACGCGGTCCGCAGCCGCTGCACGGCGGGCACGACGAGCGCGGGCACGGCGGTCGAGAACGCCCCGACCCGCACCTCCCCGGCCTCCCCCTGCAGATACCCGGCCAGCTCCGCGTCGGCCCGCTCCAACTGCGCGAACACCGCCTCGGCATGACGCAGTACGAGGTGGGCGGCGGCAGTGAGCCGGACACGGCGTCCGTGCGCCTCCAGCAGCGTGACACCGAGCTGCTTCGCGAGATTGGTCAACTGCTGCGACACGGCCGACGGCGTCATCAGCAGCGCCTCCGCGGTCGCGGTGACGGTGCCGCGGTCCCGCAACGTCCGGAGGATCTGCAGCTTCTTGACGTCCCACTTGTCCCACTCGGCCATGCCCGCAACCTACCGGCGGCCGGACGGGTGCTCATCGTGTCCTCCGGGGGGCGATGAGTTTCCCGGTCGGCCGGAGTCTCCACCTTTGTCACAGCGACCGCGCACGACCACGCCTGGAAGGACCACCGGCCATGACCACCACCCACATCCTCGACGTCCCCGGCGGACGCCTGTACTACGAGGTCCGCGGCACGGGGCCGCTGCTGCTCGTCCTGGGGGCGCCGATGGACGCCACGCACTTCGTGCCGCTGGCCGACGCGCTCGCCGGCGATCACACCGTCGTCACCCACGACCCGCGTGGGATCGCGCGCAGCGTCCTCGACGATCCCGGGCAGGACTCCACCCCCGAACTGCGGGCGGACGACGTCGCCGCGCTCCTCGACGCCCTCGGCGCCGAGTCCGCCGACGTCTTCGGCAGCAGCGGCGGCGCGGTGACGGGCCTCGCGCTGGTCGCGCGGCACCCCGCGCGGGTGCGGACGCTCATCGCCCACGAGCCTCCCTTGCTGGAACTGCTCCCCGACGCCGCAGAGCAGCGCGCCGCGACCGAGGACATCATCGAGACCTACCACCGGGACGGGGTGGGGGCGGCTTGGATGAAGTTCATGGCCAACGCAGGATTCGACGTAGGCGGCGACGACGGCGACGCCCCCACCCCGCCGCCCGGTGAGCCCTCGGAGCAGGATCTCGCCAACAGCGCCCGCTTCTTCGACCACGAGCTCCGTGGCACCGCCCACTACGTGCCCGACATCTCCGCCCTCGCTTCCGCCCCGGCCCATGTCGTCGTCGGCATCGGCGTCGACTCCGGCGGCCTGGTCACGTACCGCACGTCCACTGCGCTCGCCGAGCGCCTCGGCACGCCGCCGGTCGAGTTCCCCGGCGATCACGGCGGCTTCCTGGGTCGGCCGAAGGAGTTCGCGGAGGCACTGCGGGAGGTGCTGGCGCGCGGGTGAACGCAGGGGACGATGACGGCCGCCACGCCGATCGGGCCGACCTGCGCGTCCGACGCCTTGCGTGTTCGAACGCCGCCGGTGCCCCGCCAGTGACGTACTCCTCGCTGGGGTCGTACTCACATCTCCAGCTCACTCGGGCGCCGCCCGCAGGGCGCCTGCGCCTTCTGCCCCGTCACCGGGACGGGGCAGAAGGTCTTCGCGCGTGTGGCGAGCGGCGAATCAGCGCTGCTGGACGAACGCCCGGCCCTCACGGGCCTCGGCGGAGCAGGACTTCTTCTCCGCGGCGGTCATCTTGCGGCTCTTGACGACCACGGCATTGCTCTTGCCGTCGGTGCCGTTCTTGGCCGGGCCGGTGATGGTGTCGTCGAAGAACCAGTAGTAGTGGTCCCACTTGGGGCTGTCGTAGTGGGTCTGCCAGGTGCCGGAGACCTGCTGCATCACCTGGGCCCGGGAGATCCAGCCCACCTCTCCCGGCTTCACCGTCATGTTCAGAGAACTGCTCTCCGAGTGGGTGCTGGACCAGCTGTGGCTGTAGCTGGCCGTCACGCTCAGGTCCACTATGCCCGCGATCTTGCCGCCCGCGGTGACCGAGACGCCGAGCGAGTCCGTCGAACCCACGGTGTCGCTCCAGGTCATCGACTGGGTGGCGTCGGAGGTGCTGCAGTTGTAGAGCGAGTCGGAGACCTGACGGAACTGACCGAGGTACGCCTCGCCGAGCTTGGGGGTGTTGAAGGTGCACTTGCCCAGGCCCGATTCGCAGTCCGCCATCAGCAGCTGCCGCGTCGGCTGCTCGTCGGCGGCCGCGACGGAGGTGGTCGCCGCCACGATTCCGGCTGCTGCCAGGGTCGCGGTCAGCAGCCGGGCGCCGTGGTGCAGGGCGCGATTGATCGCCATTCTGGTGCCTTTCACATTGTGTGGGGTGTCGGTGAACCGGGCGGCCTGGTACGGGACTTGTACGTCAAGGCCGAGCGGCACTCACCGCCTTGGCACGCGACATTGTCCTAACATTCGGTGCAACCACACCAAGAAAAGGCAAAGTTGTAGTTGATCGCGAAACCGACGGATCGACGTCGCCGACGCCGACGCCGCGCCACTCATCGCGCTCGGACGGTGCGACCTCACCACTGCCGGGTGACGGGGACGTACGCCGTCGACACCCGACCGGCAGGGTCGGGGAGGTCATGGGGCGCGTAGGCCCGCACGTACGGCGGACACCGCCCGCCGGCGGGGTCAAGTGGGACCGTCCGCCCGAGGCGCTGCGGGAGGCGACCCCGCAGAGGCGGCTCGGCGCGGGGACGGCACGGGCGAATGCCCGCAGCCGGGGTGAGATCTGCCGGTGGCGCAGGCGGCGCGCTGCGGCGATCGGCTGACAAAGGCTCAAGCGGCGCCGCGGCCAGGCCGAAAAGACGGTGACAGGATCATCACCAATCCGATGGGAGTATCCATGCGACTGTTCGCGCGCTGCGCGGTCGCGGCCCTGCTCGCCCTGTCCGCCGCCGTGCCCGGGACCGCCGCGGCCGAGGACCACACGGACGGCCCGGTCCCCGCACCACTGCACCGTTCGGCCGAGGCGGTGAAGGGCAGCTACATCGTCTCGCTGAAGGCCGGTGCCGACCCTGCCGACATCGCCCGGCAGGGCGGGGTCAAGCCCCGGTACACGTACGACCGGGCCATGCGCGGCTTCTCCGCGATGCTGAATCCGAGCCAGTTGGAGGCGGTACGGCTCCTGCCGGGGGTCGCGGCCGTGGAGGAGGACGCCAGGGTCTCCGCGCACAGGACGACGGACGGGCACCGCATCCAGGACGGGCACCGCATCCAGGACGCGCACAGGTCCCACGGCGTGGTCCAGGCCGCGAGCTGGGGGCTGGACCGGTCGGACCAGCGGGGTCTGCCGCTGGACGGCCAGTTCGCGGCCAAGGGCACCGGCAAGGGCGCCACGATCTACATCGTCGACACCGGGATCGACTACGCGCACAGCGAGTTCGGCGGGCGCGCCGTGTACGGGTTCGACGCGATCGGCGACGGCCGCCGGGGGCAGGACTGCGAGGGCCACGGCACCCATGTGGCGGGCACGGCCGGCGGGGCGACGTACGGGGTCGCGCCCCAGGCCACGCTGGTCAGCGTCCGGGTGCTCAACTGCGAGGGCAACGGGGCCTGGTCCGGGATCATCGCGGGACTCGACTGGGTCGCCAGGAACGCCCGGCAGCCCGCCGTCCTGAACGCCTCGCTCGGCGGCACCAGCTCCGTCGCCGCGAACGCGGCCGCGGACGCGGTGTTCGCCAGCGGGGTCCTGCCGGTCATCGCGGCCGGCAACTCCGCCGAGGACGCCTGCGGCGTCTCGCCCGCGGGCGCGGAGCACGTCGTCGCGGTCGGCGCGACCGACCGTGACGACCAGGAGACCGACTACAGCAACTACGGCAAGTGCCTGGAGCTCTACGCACCCGGCAGCGAGGTCGAATCCGCGCTGCTGGGCGGTGGCAGCACCAGCATGAACGGCACCTCGATGGCCGCCCCGCATGTGGCGGGAGTCGCCGCGCTGTACAAGGCGGCCCACCCGACGGCGGATGCCAGGGCCGTCTCCGACTGGATCATCAAGCAGTCCACCAAGGACGTGGTCAAGAAGACCTCCAGGGACTCACCCAACCGGCTGCTGTTCACCGGTGGTCTGTGACCGCGCCCGACCCCACCACCCACGTCAGCCGCCTCTGCTGCCCGCCGGGCGGACGGGTCC
>NZ_JBSGZO010000269.1:0-11558 GCF_053611045.1 Streptomyces sp. NPDC054841
GGCCGACGCGAGTGCGCGCCGGCCGGCTTCGACGGCGAGGTCGGAGGTGGCGGTGCCGGGTTCGACTATGTGGCGCTGGTGGATGCCGGTACGGGCGCGGATCCATTCGTCGGTGGTGTCCAGGCGCGCGGCGAGGTCGTTGTTGGTGACGATGGTGGGCGGGAGGAATGTGCCGAGGCCGCAGAGTACGGGGGTGCGTTCCATGGTCAGGCCGTCCTATTGATCGAGCCAGTAGCGTTTGGTCTGCCACGGGTAGGTGGGCAGCGGGACGTAGGCGGCGTCGCTGGGGAAGGCCCGCGTCCAGTCGACGGACTCGCCTGCGAGGTAGGCGGCCGCCAGTGGGCTTTGGTGCGGTCGTGGGGATCGCAGGTCGCCATCGAGGAATGCCTCAAGCCGGTCGGCGAGGCCCTGGAGGCTGTCGGTGACGATGGCGAGGCGTTTGGCGTGGTCGTGGCGTCGGACCGCAGCGCTGTAGCAGATGTCGATGAGCCGGTGCCGGCTTCCTGCCTTGCCAGGAGATAGGTAGTCGAGGTAGGCGATGGCGAGGTCGCGCAGCGCGCTGTCGGTGCGGGCGGAGGCGACAAACACGCACGGCTCGGCGGCGGCTGTGGGATCTGGCATTCGGATGTGGGATTCGCCGATCACGAGGTGGGTGTTGGCCGCCGAAATGCCCTGCCCGCTGATGCCGGCGATCAACGACCGTCTCCGGTCGGGGATCGGTGTGAGGGCGGTGGGGACCAGCAAGGGGAGGTCTTGCCAGGGAATCTTGGGGTTCGGGGTCTCGTAGTGCAGGCTGGGCACGATCTGGCGGTGCTCCAGGCACAGAACAGTCTTGATGAGTGCCGCGATGCCGGCGGCGCCCTCGGTGTGCCCGATGTTGGTCTTCACGGAGCCGACGTAGCAGGGCCGGTCGCCCGGTCGGCCCTTGCCGAGCACCTCGCCAAGGGCGGTGAACTCCACGGGATCGATCATTGGCGTGCCCGTGCCGTGGGCCTCGATGAAGTCCACGTCCGCCGGTGACACACCGGCGTCCTCGTACGCCCATTGCAGCATCTGGGCGTGGCCCTCGACGGACGGGGTGAGCAGTTCGGGGTGGCTGCGGCCGTCGTTGCTGGTCGCGCTGCCCAGGACCAGGGCGCGGATCCGGTCGCCGTCGGCGAGAGCCTTTGAGAGCGGCTTGAGCACGATGACGCCCACGCCGTCGCTGGGCGCGAAGCCGTTGGCGCGCTCATCGCCGAACTTGCAGCGCCCGTCGGGGGCGAGCATCCGTACCTGGGACAGCAGGACGTCCTCGTCCGGGGTCAGCTTGAGGTTGACGCCGGCGGCCAGGGCCATCGTGCTCTCCCCGGCGCGCAGGCTCTGGCAAGCCAGGTGGATCGCGACCAGGGAAGAGGAGCAGGCGGTGTCGAGGGTGATGCTGGGCCCGCGCAGGTCGAAGGTGTGGGACAGCCGACCCGACAGGATGCTGCGCTGGTTGTACACGTGGGAGGGGGTGAGCGCCTCCAGGCCGCGCTTGGCCACCAGGTCCCAGTAGTCGAGGTGCATGCTGCCGACGTAAACGCCGGTGCGGGTTGCAGCGACGGTCTGCGGGGGGATCCCCGCGTCTTCCAGGGCCTCCCACGCGGTCATCATCAGCAGGCGCTGCTGTGGGTCGAGGTTGGCTGCCTCCGCTGTGGACATGCCGAAGAACTCCGCGTCGAAATGCCCGGCGTCGGGCAGGTAGCCGGCGCGTCGGCTGATCACCTTGCCGAGGGCCGGCCGGGGCGAGTAGAGGGCTTCGATGTCGTATCGGTCCGCTGGGGTCTGACTGGTGGCGTCGCTTCCGCTGCGAAGCAACTCCCACAGCGCATCGACGGTGGGTGCGCCAGGGAAGCGGCAGGCCATCCCCACGATGGCCACGGGTTCCCGGTTTCCAGGGAAAGTTGACGGCCGGCTCACGCGGATCACCTCTGGTGTTCAATCGGGACGGTGCGGGAGGGGCGGGTGTTGACGGATTGGACGTCGAATCCGCCGGTGACCGCGTAGCGGAGAGAGACCTCGGCGAGCTCATCCTCGGAGATCACATCGTGGAGGTTCTCGAAGCCGTCGGGGGCACGTTGGTGGACCATGCTGATGACCGCTTCCGGTCCCTGCTGGCGGTTGCTGGCCTGAAGCAGGGTCATAGCCTCTCGGCGTTCGGCCTCGTAGACGGCAAGGGCTTCGGATATGTCATCGGTGGTGGCCATAGCGTGCGCCAGTGCCCGAGCGTCGACGATGGACTGGGTCGCGCCGTTGGATCCCATGGGATACATGGCGTGCGCGGCGTCGCCGAGCAAGGTCACCGGGCCGAACGTCCACCGTGCCAGCGGATCGCGGTCCACCATGGGATAGCAGTAAGCCTGGGTGGTGGCGGCGATGATGGCCGGGATGTCCAGCCAGTCGAAGCGCCAGTGGCCGAAACGGTCCAGGACGTCCGAGACCGGGACCTCCCGGTTCCAGTCCCCTCGGGAATCCAGATCGTCGTCGGCAGGCCGGGCGGCGACCCAGTTGATCAGGCAGCGTCCGTTCGCCTGATCCGATTCGATCGGGTAGAGCACGATCCGCTGGACGTCGTCCCCGGTGACGATCATCGCCTGGCCGTCGAGAAATGGCGCGGCCCAAGCGGTTCCTCGCCACATGACCAGTCCGTTGTCCGGCGGAGGCCCCTCGTCGGGATACAAGCCCGCGCGGACCGACGAGCGGATGCCGTCCGCGCCGATGAGGAGATCCACACCGTCGACCACCACGGCGCCGACGCCCCGCCGCTCCAGGCTCACCGTGACCGTGCCATCGGATGCGTGCGTGAATCCGGCCAGGCGCGTGCCGACGGCAATCGCATTGGCGCCCAGGCGCTCACGCACCGCCTGCGCGAGGACCTGCTGCAGGTGGCCCCGGTGGATGGACAGCTGCGGCCACGAATATCCGGCGGCACGTCCTCGGGGTTCTTCCCAGATGAGCTTGCCGTGGCGGCTGTAGAGGGCCAGCGTGCTCGTCGTGATGGCCTTACGGGCGAGCCGGTCGTACAGGCCGAGATCGGTCAGTTCACGGACCGCGTTCGGCAGGACGTTCAGACCGACGCCCAGGGGCTGTAGTGCTCGGGCCGCCTCCACGATCTGGACATTGGTGAATCCCGCGGCGTGGAGGCTCAGGGCGGCGCTCAGCCCGCCGATCCCGCCGCCGGCGATGAGAATCCTCATGCTCCGGCCTCCTTAGCGCCCTGTCCAAGCCTGTCGCCAACGGATGCCGCGGCAGAGGACGGCTTTCGGTCCGAACCGCGGCCTCGGACGTAGGAGGCGCGCACCAACGCGGCGTTCTCACGCGTCAGAGCGGTAACCTGGTCGAGAAGGTCGAGACTTCCTCCCCCGCTGCCCAGCGGGTAGAGCCGGATCTCCTCGGCATAGGCGTTTCGCGCCACGGTGAAGTGCTTGCCGCGAAACACCACCAGTGCGCGCAGCGCACGGCACAGAGCCTCAGCGCTGGCACGCAGGTTCGGCGAGGCCTCACCCGTCGGCGCCAACTCCAATGCGGAGCTCACCCGAGAGACCACGGACGGGCCCTTCGCCCACCGCCGGTACAGACCCTGCCAAGGGGGCAGCCCGTACTGAGCGGACTCGCGCCAGAACTCGTCGTAGGACTCGCCGCCGCGGTCGCTCGCCCACAGCGCGAGATCCACCAGCGACAACGGGACGTGCGCGGCCGCCGGCCCCAGGTACGTCACCCCGCCGACGCGGATCTCCTCGAAGTACGGCCGCATCGTGCGGGCGAAGAACTCGGGCGTCACGTTTTCGATGACGATGTCGATCGCGTCCTCGAGTGAGCGCAACAGCGCCACCAGTTCGTTCGCGGCAACCGCGAACTCCAGCTCCTCCGGTTCCAGACCCTCCAGCCTTCGGAAGGCCTCGACCGCGGCTATCAGCCGTGACAAGGTCACCCGCACCGAGGACATGAGCATCCGCTCCATGCGCTGCCCGGTGTACATCCGCTCCCGGTCACCGGTCGGGTTCCAGCCGATGTAGTGGTGCACCGTGTCCCTGGGGATCATCGCGGTGCGTGAGCCGAGCTCAAGCAGCGGTAACTCCAACCCCGGGACAGCGTCGATGGGCTCCACCCCATGGCGCTTGACGGACCCGATCAATATTCCAAGGTCACGCATCGCAGCCACACAGCCCGGCAGCGAAAGCCCCGCCACCGCCTCCCCGGACGGGACCACATCACGCAGCATCCCGACCAGGCCATTCGCGTCAGCATCGGCGTTGAGGCTCCACACCCGGGGCAGGAGGCCGTCGAAGCCGAGAGGGTCAAGCTCCGCCACGCCGGGTTCAGTGGGGTTCACCGGGTAGTGCAGAAGACCGTTCATCGTCTGATTCCGCGAGCACCGGTCGGCCCGCGCCCGTACGCGAGCGCCATACGCGAAGCGGCAATACGCGGGTGACAGTCAGTGGATAACACTGAGCACCCCCGCCAGCACTGTGAGCAGGCCCGCCACGACCGCGGGGACTGCCTTGGCAACGGGGTCCTTCGCCCGCCGGTGACACACGACGGCCCCAACCATCAGTGCCACAAGACCTGTTGCGGCAGCGACCGCCAGCGGGGAGAACACCAGCCCCGCAACCAGGCAGACGCCTCCGGACAGTTCCAGCGCACCGACCACCCGGAACATCGAGTACGACAAGCCGAACCGCTCCGCGTCGGCCCTCATCACCGCCACCCCCGCCAGCTTCGCCGCACCTCCCCCGGCAAAGCCCAACCCCAACAGAACCGTTAACACCTGAGCCACAACGGCCAACACACCCACCCCTTCGACTTGAGCTCCTGAATCGGGCCGCCGCATTTCCGTGCGACCGTTAGGTACATACGGACAACCGCCTGTCCAGGTTCTCCAAAAACCAAGGTTTGCTGAAGATCGCCGTGTGAAGGTCCGTCGCATGCACCGGTGAGCTGGGGTTCGTCTGCGAGTGCAGGGAACTGCGGAGTCCCGGGACAGGTTGAAGTCGTTTGCACTACGGCCGAGTTGGCCGTTGTCGATGTCCGACATAGCCTGCACTACGGTCGGGTTACTCAGGTTGAACCCGTGATGTCGTGGGGGGCTGACGGCTCGGGATCTGTGCGGTGTCACCTGGGCGTGCGGTATCCACAGGGTGGCGGGCTGACCACCGAACGGCAGCAGTTCCGCGAGCAGTCAGGGCTCCTGGCAGCCGAGCGGTTCGGCCGGGGTGAGACGAGCGCGTTGATCGCAAAGGATCTGCGCGTCAGTGTTCGGTCGGTGCAGCGGTGGCGGCAGGCGTGGGAGGAAGGCGGTCCGCGGGCACTACGCTCCAGCGGTCGCGGCATCGTTGCCGCGATTGAGTGGCGAGCAGTTTGCTCAGCATGAGCGGGAGCTGGCCAAGGTGCTGGCCGCGCATGGCTCGGAGGACCAACGATGGACGCTTGAGCGGATCAAGACGATGATCGGCCGACGTTTCCACCTAACCTACACCATCCAGGGTGTGCGGAAACTGCTGGTCCGCAATGGCTGGTCCTGCCCGGTCCCCGCTCGTCGCACTGTCGAGCGGGACGACGCGGCCGTCGCAGGGTGGGTCAAGGAGGTGTGGCCCTGCGCCGACACGAGCGTGAGATCGTCGAACAGCAGGAACGCGCCTACGCGGTGATGGTGGCGCACTGGCAGCCACACCGCCCAACCACAGACCGCCAAATCACAGCAGCTGAACCCGCCGCCCGATTTCATCCGTGGTGCAGTCGATCCGCCGGATCTCCGCATCGAACTGCAGGAACGGGACGAACTCCGGCCAGGCGTTCTCCCAGAGCCGGACTATCGCCGGATATTTGCCGCCCCAGGCCTCGCAGAACTCCAGGAAGCGCGTCGCGGCGGCGTCCTCGGTCGGAGCGGTATAGACGGGTTCCAATGCTTTGGCGATCTTGCCCCACTCCCGGCGGGCGGCAAAAGGGGGAAAGCCATGCCGGAACCGGAGACCGGTGCCCCGTTGCAGGGGCCAACGAAAGAGGGTAATGGGGGCAATAGGGGCACCTCCAGCGCAGCATTTCTCGGCCCCGATGGCCCACCTGGGCAAGCCTCCGGGCGTGTGGCCAGGATCCCGGCCGCGGCCGTCTCCCAAAAGCATGGTCGGCATTCCTTGCTCAGAGCTGCGAGTGTGCGCTGCTGCGGAAACCAGGGAGTGGGTGGGTATCGGGACCCCAGTCGAAATCAGCATGCGCGTACGCGAAGTTGTGGTCATGTTCGGCGTCGAGTCCGACCACGATGCCGTCGTGGCAGTGTTCGGCGAGTGCGTGCAAGGCCATGGCGCAGCGTGCCGAGACAACCATGGATACCAATTCGGCGCTCAGTATCGGCGCGCCGGCGCTCACGTCGGGGGCACGCGGAAATAACGGGTCGGCGAACCCGGCGCTCATGACCACGATCCGCCCGGCACCCAGCCGTCGGCACCGCTCCACGCCCTCTGTCACATCGGGATCGCCACCAACCAGCGCGACCTCTACTGAGCGGTGCCGCCCGTGCTGGCGCATTAGCCGCGCGACCCTGAAGAGTTCCGCATCGGCGACAGGATCCGCAACAGGGGCGGTAACGAGCACGGCCGGCGACGCATCTTTGTCCTGCGTCAGGGGTCGCCGTCCCATGCCGTCCGCAGCCGCGCGCAGCCAGCCAACGAGATGCTCAGCGGTACTGAAGGGCCTGGTGAGGGCGACTCGCCCGGCGGATACGCCTCGGGCATGCCGCCGGAGGGCACGGGCGGTCTCCGAGACGAGTCCTGGGTCTCTGCCGAGTGTCATCGGCACGATGCAGACCGGGGCTGCCGTGGATTCCAGTGCAGCGGAGACCACCTTGCCCAGTTCGGAGACAGCCACCACAGCGGCGCGGGGACTGCAGGCTTGCGCATACGGCAGCAGGTCCCGTCCATCCGCGCTTTCGTGGCCGCCAACGAGAAGCACCGTTGGCATGGTGCCAGATCCCCTGGGCCCCGGGGCGGGCGGCATGGGTACGGTCGCTGTCATAACTCACGCCCCAATAGGGCCGTGCCTATGCGCCAGGCAACACGCCCTCCGGGAGGGGCCTCTGCGGGTAGCAGAAGCCACGACCGGGATGCAGAGACTTCGGCGTGCCGAGGGCTGAGGGTAAGGACCGTCTGGTGCTTCTGTTGCCGTTGAGGTGATACGACGCAGCACTTCTCGGAATCTGTTCATGCACTGTCCTCGCGATATGGCGGAGCGTGGCCACGCAGCCGTGGGCGCCTGCCCTCCGCTCCCCTGTGAGACTCAGCGTGAGCTCTTCAGGCTGTGCTACGCGGAGTGCTTGACCTCGGTTCACGACAGCGCGTGGGCGACAACCTTGTGAACCCCGCTCCCGATCTACGCGTAGATCCAATTGCTCCGCGTGCTGCGCGCCGAGCGCTCCCGGGAGGCCCAGCCTCCTCAAGGTTCGGAAAGGGCTCATTCATGCGTGCACTAGTAGTGGCGGCGGTGACGGCTGTCACGCTGGCCGGCACCGCGGTTGGCATCCGCTGCCTGGTGCCGCCCGCAGAAAGCGGGCCAGACGACGATAGTTCCAGTCACCTGACCGTCGAGGAAGGGCAAGTCTGCAGGACGGATCTCGACCCGGTGTATGAACTGTCTTGCGGAACCGCGGCTTTCGGCGACGTCCGCTACAACTGCACCGAAGTCGAACTGGGGCGATGCCCGGAAACGAACTCCGTGACCGTTCGCAACGTCGGCCGGACCAGGGTGAGGATCAGTGTCATCAGCGGATCCAAGCAAGGCGAGCGAAATCTTGCGACTGCAGCCGTCCTGCCCGTAGGCGCTTCGGTCGAGCTGCGGCCACGCGACGGCGACCGGTACCTGTACGACATATGCATGCAACCTGCGAGTCGAGGCACCTCCGCCATTCAGCTTGTCGACATCAGCTAGCACGCGTCGCAGAACGTTTCTCATCGTGGCCTTTAAGCCGCCCCGCCAGAGCAAGTGAAGGAGAAGTCGTGTCCAAAATATCCCGACGTACAGGCGTGAGAGTGGCGGTCACTTTCCTCGTCGGTGGCATTCTCAGCGTCGGGACATACCAGCTACTGTCCCCCGTCCGGCCGCATGCGAGCACATCTGTAGCCGTGCCGATGCCGGGCAACCCAGCCGACGACCGGGCTGCGCAGGCCGCTGGGGTGTTCCTCAGCGCCTGGGTCGATCACGACTCGATCGGAGCAGCGGCTCAAACAGACACTCCGGGGAAGGCCGAGCCCCGACTGAAGCAGTACTCGCAGGACCTCCGGCTCACCACGCTACGCATTACGGCACAAGCCCCGATCAGAGACGGAGTCGTGGGAGATCTGACCGTCCCCTTCACAGTCACGACTACCTCGGGCCGACACGGCACGTGGACGTACCATTCATCACTACGTGTCCGGACGACCTCCGGCACTCCGAAGGTTGTCTGGTCACCTGCACTGCTGCACCCACAGCTGGAGGGAACCAACCGATTGCGGCTCATCGCCACCCTCGCGGAGCGGGCCGTCGTCGAAGACAGCACGGGAGAGCAGATCACGGTCAGGCGCCATCCCCCGCTCGCCTCCATCCTGGGACGCCTGGCCAGTGCCGGCAATGCCACCGCGGGTGGGCTCCCTCTCGCATCCGACACCCTGATTGGCAACAAAGCCGGACTCCAGCACGCCTATGACCAGCAACTCCAAGGCGCCCCCGGCAGTGCAATGGCCATCGTGGACGCGACCGGCGCTCTCGTCCGCAACCTCCACAACCTCAAGTCTCCCACCCCAGGCAAGCCTGTGCACAGCACGCTTGACCCCCGTATACAGACCGCGGTTGACCAGGCCATAGCAGGCGCGAACAAGCAGACCGCAGTGTTGGTAATCCAGGCCAGCACCGGCCACATCGTCGCAGCGGGCAACTCCCCGGCCGACGGATTCAACGGCGCGTTCTCCGGCACCTGGGCGCCCGGCTCCACCATGAAGGTCATCACCAGCGCGGCTATCCTCACCAAGGGGGTCGCCACCTCCGACACCAAAGCGCCTTGCCCGGCAAACCTCACTGTGGGCGGACGCACGTTCCACAATGATGGAGGCGAGTCCGACACCGACGCCACGCTGGCTGACGCCTTCGCCATGTCCTGCAACACAACGTTCGTCAGCCTCGGCGACAAACTCGACGACGGCGACCTGGCCCACGAGGCCATCACGGCATTCGGTATCGGGCTGCCATGGAAAGTCGGCATACCCAGTGTCGACGGTCACGTGCCCAAGGCCCCCGGCACTCCCGCACGTAAGGCCGCGAACACGTTCGGCCAGGGGCAAGTCCTCATGAATCCCTTGGCCATGGCCTCCGTTGCCGCCACCGTGAACACCGGCTCATTTCACCAGCCGATCATCGTCAAAGGGCTTCCCACCGTCAAGGCAGCCGCACCCCTGCCGCCCACCGTGCACAGCGGACTCAAGCGCATGATGCGGCAGGTTGTCACCGAGGGCACCGCCACTCCCGCCCTTGGCGACCTCTCGGGCGTCTACGCCAAGACCGGCACGGCCGAAGTCGCGAACCAATCCACCAGCAACGGCTGGGTGATCGCGTTCCGCGGCGACTACGCCGTGGCCTGCATCGTCGTGGGCGGCGGCCACGGCGTCGAGTCCGCCGGACCGATCACCCACAGCATCCTGTCCAAGGTGCCGGACAGGGAGCACCGTCCGGATCTCTGATCATTCCGCGCCTTCTGATGACAACCGGGCCTTGACCCAAGGCCGGGTAGTTAACGTGTTCGTGCTGGTGGCAAGGCGTTCGGGAGTAGTTCGGCCGCGGAGCGGAACGTGGGCAACGGAGTCCCGTTGGAGCAGGTAGTCAGCCAAGACTGTCTGCTGTTACGGAGCTCCGTTGCCTGTACGCCATTGTGCCCTGCCGCCTGGTCTGACGACCGTCTCCCGCGTCCTGACGGTGGCCGCGGGCCGGTTCGCGCCCGGCCATCTGGGCGAGTTGACCCAGGTCCTGCCGTTCGAGTTGGTGGACGCGGTGCTGGAAGAGACGAGGACTGTGCAACTCCGGCTGCGGGATCTGCCCTCGCGGGTCGGGGTGTACTTCGTGCTCGCGATGTGCCTGTTCCCCGAGGTCGGCTACCGACTGGTGTGGCACAAGCTGACCACGGGCCTGGTCGGCATGGAGGTAGCCTCGCCGACCGCGAAGGCCCTACGCGACCTTCGCCGCCGGGTCGGCGCCGCGCCGATGCGGCGCCTGTTCGAGGTGCTGGCCGGGCTGCTCGCCCAGCCGATGACACACGGGGTGCGGTTCGGACCGTTCCGCACGGTCTCCTTCGACGGCTGCAGCTCCATCAAGATCCCCGACAGCGTCCGCAACGTGGACCGGTTCGGGCCCCAGAGCCGTGGCGGCTACCCGATGCTGGAGCTGATGACTCTCGTCGAGACCGGTACCCGAGCTCTGATCGGCGCGGTGTTCGGTCCGACCAGCGAGGGCGAGACCGCCTATGCCCGCCGGCTGCTGCACCACTTGGGCCCGGACATGCTGGTCTTATGAGATAAGGCTTCGACACCAACGCCTTCCTCGCCGCCGTGACCGACACCGGCGCGAAGGTCTTGGGCCAGCTGCGTGCCAACAGTCGCACCCCGGTCCTGACCCGCCACTCCGACGGCTCCTACCTGTCCGTCATCGGCACCGTCCCGGTCCGCATCGTGGAGGCACAGATCACCGTAACCTGCAAGGACGGCAGTATCTTCGCCGGCTCCTACCGGCTGCTCACGACATTGACCGACGCCCGCCGCTACCCGGCTCCGGCCCTGGTTGCCCTCTATCACCAGCGCTGGGAGCACGAGTCGGCGTACTACGCGCTGCGGCACACCCTTCTGCAAGGCCGGGTGCTCTGCTCGGGCGACCCCGCCGGCGTCGAGCAGGAGATGTGGGCCCTGCTCACCCTCTACCAGGCACTGCGCACCCTGATGGTGGAGGCCGCACAGTCCCGGCCGGGCACCGACCCGGACCGATGCGGCTTGACCACCGCCCTCCAAACAGCCCGTGACCTAGTCATTCAGGCAGCGGGCATCACGACGCCCACCGCACGCGCCGAGCACGTCGGCGGCATCGGCCAGCGCGTCCTGGCCGGACTGCTCCCGCCCAGGCGGCCCCGCATGAGCACCCGCAAGGTCAAATCGCCGATCTCCCGCTACAACGAACGCCAGGACGACGGCCGCCCGGACGTCAGTCGCACCGTCACCAGCCTCGGCGTCGCCATCCTCGAACCCGAGCCCGACCTTCCCAGCATCTCCCCGACGACCGCCACACCCGCCCGTCGACCGCCGCAGGCAGCGCGTCTTGGACCTCCCCCACACGGACCCAGACCGCCACTGGCGCACCCGCGACCTCGCCCGGCACCTCGGCGACGTCACCCTGGAACTTGGATCTTGAGGGTCCAGGAGAACGGATGTCCCGTGGTCATGATTCCTAAGGGCTGTCCCGTAATCCCCGGTGGATCAGCGCGCGGCGTCAGATGCGGTGCATCGCAAGGCGGAGGGTCGTCCTCATACTGGGCGTAT
>NZ_JBSGZO010000270.1:0-11555 GCF_053611045.1 Streptomyces sp. NPDC054841
GGCCAGGACAGGACCTGGCCGACCGCCGGGCTGTTCCTCGTCCCGGGTTCGAGCTCCCTACCCGTCGCCCAGGACCGTCAGGTCCAGACTCCGCAGGCGCTCCGGGTCGTTCAGGATGTCGATCTGGACGATCTTGCCGCCGGAGATGGTGAAGGCCAGGACCGCGACCGGCTTGCCCTCGGGCAGGGAGACGAGACCCGGCAGCCCGTTGATGAGGGCGAGGCGTCCGTACGGCGCGAAGCGCTGGTACATGAGCGCCTGGCCGGCCACCGACTCCGCGCCGCGGACCAGCTTCGTCGCGCTCGCGGCCAGGACGCCGCCGTCCACCCGCAGGACGACGTCCGGGTCGAGGAGCGAGAGCAGGGCGTCGAATTCGCCACCCTGCGTGGCGGCGACCCACGCGTCCACGACCTCGCGCTGCCGCGCCACATCGGGGTCCGGCGCCGGCGCCGCGCCCACCCGGCGCCGGGCCCGGCTCGCGAGCTGCCGGGTCGCCGTCGGGGTGCGCCCCACGATGGGGGCGATCTCGTCGAAGGACACGGCGAACATGTCGTGCAGGACGAAGGCGAGCCGCTCGGCGGGCGACAGCGTGTCGAGTACGACGAGCATCGCGAGCCCGACGGAGTCGGTGACGAGGGCCTCCTGCTCCGGGTCGGCGCCGCTGATGTTGCTGACGATCGGGTCCGGTACGTAGACCTCCAGCGGGTCCTCGCGCCGCGCCGTACGCGACCGCAGCATGTCCAGGCATACGCGGCCCACGACCGTGGTCAGCCAGCCGCCCAGGTTCTGCACGTCGTCCGTGTCCGAGCGACTGAGCCGCAGCCAGGCCTCCTGGACGGCGTCGTCGGCCTCGGCGAGGGAACCGAGCATCCGGTATGCCACGGAGCGCAGATGGGGGCGATGAATCTCGAAGCGCTGCGCCAGCAGCTCGTTGTCGTCCATGGGTCACATTCTCCCGTCGTGGGTACGGGCCCGGCCGAGACTCGGTCCCCGGTCGGAGACGGCGCCGGGGTCTCGGCAGACCAGAAGTCGGAGCGGATGTAGGAGAACCCCTCCGCCGCGGGCGAGTTCGGGTCGTCTCGGCGGCTGTACCGAGACCACTGAGTACGCGTACTGATCTTCGTGTGTGAGCCAGGCCTCCTGGACGGCGTCGTCGGCCTCGCTCAGCGAGGCGAGCATGCGGTACGCCACCGAGCGCATGTGGGTCCGATGCGCCTCGAAGCGCTCCGCCGGAAATTCTTTTCGTCCACCGGTCACATTCTCCCGTCGCGATCCGTCAGTGCAGTGACGAACCAAACCGAACAGCTGAGACTCGATCTTGAGGAGAGAACCATGGAAGCACGGATGAAGCACCCCGCTTTCGTCGTCCCGTCCGCCATGCAGGCGCTGCTGGCGCTGGGCAAGTCGACCAAGTCGACGGGCCTTTCGGACGAGCTGCTGGAGCTGGTCAACCTGCGGGCGAGCCAGATCAACGGCTGCGGCGTGTGCCTCCACATGCACGCCCGCGACCTGCGCAAGGCCGGTACGAGCAACGAGCGCATCGACACCGTCGCGGGCTGGCGCGACGCCCCGTACTTCACGGACGCCGAGCGCGCGGCCCTGGCCCTCACCGAGGCCGTCACCCGCATCGCCGACTCCTCGGACCCGGTGCCGGACGAGATCTGGAACGAGGCGGCCAAGCACTACGACGAGGCGCAGCTCAGCGCGCTGCTGCTGGCGATCGCCGCGATCAACGTCTGGAACCGGCTCAACGCGGCGACCCGGCAGGTCGCGGGCTCCCTCGGAGCCTGACGTGTTCGACGCGGTACGGGCCCGGCGCACGACCGGGCCCGCACCGCGAGGTCAATCCGCCCAGGCGAGGAATGCGGTCCACGCGTCCGGGGCGACGGCGAAGGTGGGGCCGTCGGTGACCTTGGAGTCGCGGATGTGGATGGTGTGGGGGCAGGTGGCGACCTCGACGCAGTTGCCGCCGCTGTCGCTGCTGTACGAGGACTTGCGCCAGTCGAAGGCCACCTCGACGCACTCGCCGCCACTGCTATCGCTGTAGCTGGACTTGAACCAGCGCAGGCTGTTGCTCATCTCTGCTCTCCCGCCAATCGCTCGATGAGGCCCAGCGATTCACGAGGGCCCATGGCCTGTGCCCGGATCTTCGCATATCGCTGGGCGAACGTGCTCACCTTTGCAGGGTCCTTGATCAGCAGGCTCTCGAACTGGATCTCCAGGTAGACCAGATGGTCGTGCTCCGGGGTCTCCACCAGGGTCATCCCGCCGTTGTCGCCCGCGTGCTCGCCGCTGAGACCGCAGTCCAGCGGTAACACCTGGAGCGTCACGTTACGCCGCCGCGCGCACTCCGCAAGGTGCCGCATCTGGCCACGCATGACCTCCTCACCGCCGATCGGTCGCCGCAGCACCGACTCCTCCAGCACCACCTCGATCAGTGCCACCGGTTTCCGCTCGAACAGCACCTTGCGCGCCATCCGCCCCTCGACCAGCTCGTCGACCCTCTGCTCGGGCAGCGGCGGATACCCGCCGCCGATCAGCGCCCGCGCGTACTCCTCCGTCTGGAACAGCCCGTGGACGACGAGTGTCGCGTACAGGTGCAGCCCCACCGCCTTCTGTTCCAGCGGCGCGTAGTCCTTGAACTGCGGCGGATACTTCTCCATCCGGATGTACAGCCGCGCCTGATCGAAGATCTCCAGCCCGTCCCCGAGCACCCGCTCCAGTTGCACGAGCATCTCGTCGCTCGCCGGCTGTGCGCACGTCTCCATCGCGCTCACCGCCGACGCCGTGAAGCCGATTTCCTTGCCGAGCTGTTCCTGTGTCCACCCCTTTCGTACGCGCAGTCTGCGCGCGACAGTCGCCACCAACCGCGCCGTCGGACCCGCCATAAGTTTGTTTTCCGCTCGCGCCATTGCGATCACCATTCGACTCAACCGGTCTCAACCGGTCACTACTCGTCCCCGCCGAATTCGACCCGACTCAAGGCGCGTTTACGCAGGTCAACCGACCTGTGACACCTCCGGCCCGGTCATGGAAAACGCTAACTGCAAGCGGTCAGAGTGGAGTTGTGAATACGCAAACTGGCGAGGTTAACCTTGACTGGGTTCCGGCCTCCGGATTCCAGCTCCGCAAGGCGGGCGTGCATTTCGACGCCGTACGCGTCGACGGCGACGACGGACGTCGACTGGCCGATCTGATGGACCGCATGACGGGCGGCGACCCGGGCCCCGTGGTGACCGAGGCGAACGGCTGCCGGGGCGTCTACTTCCTTCTTCCGGCCGCCAGTACGGTGATGCGCCCCTGGCCGCGCGGGGTGACCCGCTACAACTCGGTGAGCGGCTCCGCCAGTTACGTACCGGTCCCCGCCCTGGAGGGGCCGACCTGGCCGCTCGCCTGGCGCTTTCCGCCTGCCGCCGAGGACCGCTTCGTACATCCGGTTCTCCTGCGCACGGCGGCCATCGAGCTGCTGGGCTGAGACACGAAGGCGCCCCCGCCGCTCGTACGTACTCGTGGACGAGGACGAGGACGAGGACGAGGGCGGGGGCGCCGGTAACGCCGCTGTCAGGCCTGCTTGCCCTGGTTCTTCTTGAACTCGTCGCTGAGGTTGGCCGTGTCGGATGCCGGGGGAGCGGTCACAGCCTTGGCGGAGCCGAACTTGAGGAAGTCGGCCGTCACCTTCATGTTGCCCATCTCCTGGACGAGCCTGACCGGCAGGTCCTTGTCGTCCACCCAGATCTCGACGGTGATGCTGTCGGCGGGGCCGGTCATGGACTCCAGGTTCGCGGGCATGTCCTTGTTGTTGATGGTCGCCCGGTAGTGCTTGGTCTCCTTGCCCCGGATCGTCTCCTCTCCGAGGCTTTCCGTGTTCTTCGAGAAGCCGATGTAGCGCAGCCCCGCCGTCGGGTCGCCCTGGTCCTCGACCGAGGCCGCCCCCTCCTCGCCGAGGACCGCGGCGACGTCGACCCGCATCCAGTGCTTGCCCTGGAGCGGGCCACTGGGCTGGGGGTCCACGTTGTAGTAGTAGGCGCCGTCGACCATCATGGTCCGCACCTTCGGGTCGTCCTGAACGGCCTGCATCTGCACCGCGGCCGTGTCCATCGTCACGTCGTACGCGACGCCCTTGCCCCAGGTGTACGTGCCCGTCATGGTGACCGGCTGGGCGAGCCCCGGCATGGTGGTGTTGAAGATGACGTCGGCCGAACCGATCTTCTCCGTCCGGTCCGTGACGCGCGCGAGTGCCGCGGCGATGGTGTCCGCCTGGCTCACCACCTTCGCGGCATCCTTCGCAGTCTCCCCCGCGGTCTGCGTTCCGCACCCGGCCGTGGCGGTCAGCGCGACGGTCGCCGCCCCCAGCGTGACAGCCGTGCGTATACGTCTCTTCGGACCCATGTCCCACCCCTCGGTATCACGCGATCACGCGATCACGCGCGTGAAAGCTGTGACTCTGCTGTGTGCCTTGCGGACATTAGCGGGTGGCACTGACGGGCTTCGTGCCGGACGGCCCTCGGCCGGGGAAACAGGCCGGGAACTCCAGGCCGGGGACCTCCAGGCCGGAGGCGGCCCGGCCGGCGGCGCCCCGGCCGGGACCGCGCCGCTGGTGGGAAAATGAGTCGCATGGGCGGTCAGGCGCTCGTGACGCTGTTCCTCTGCGGGGACGTCATGCCGGGCCGAGGTGTCGACCAGATCCTTCCGCACCCCGGTGACCCCGCCCTGCGGGAGGGGTACATCCGGGACGCCCGGGACTACGTGGCGCTCGCGGAGGCCACGAACGGGGCGATTCCACAGCCTGTGGACTACAGGTGGCCCTGGGGCGCCGCGCTCGACGTGCTTGAGGACATCGCGCCCGACGTGCGCGTCATCGACCTGGAGAGCAGCGTCACGACGAGCGACGACTTCGCCCCCGCCAAGGCCGTGACGTACCGCATGCACCCGGACAACCTGCCCTTCCTGGCCGCGGCGCACCCGGACGTATGCGCGCTGGCGAACAACCATGTGCTCGACTTCGGGCGGCGCGGCCTGGAGGAGACCGTGGAAGTGCTGCGGGGCGCCGGGCTCGGCCCGGCCGGGGCGGGGCGCGACGCGGGCGAGGCGCGGCGGCCCGTGGCGGTCGCCACGAAGAGCGGCGGGCGCGTCCTCGTGCTGTCGTGCGGGATGGCGTCCGCGGGTATCCCGTCACGCTGGGCGGCCGGTGAGCACCGGCCGGGCGTCGACTTCGTCCCCGACCTGTCCACCCGCAGCGCCGACGCCCTCGTACGACGGCTGAGGGCGGTGCGGAAGGAGGGCGATCTGACCGTTGTCTCGATCCACTGGGGATCGAACTGGGGCTACGGGGTGTCGCAGAGCCAGGCCACCTTCGCGCACCGGCTCGTCGACGGCGGCGTCGACGTCGTCCACGGCCACTCCTCGCACCACCCGCGGCCCATGCAGGTGTACCGGGGAAAGCTCATCCTGTACGGCTGCGGCGACCTCATCGACGACTACGAGGGCATCTCGGGCTACGAGCGGTACCGCGACGATCTGCGGCTGCTGTACTTCCCGTCGCTGGACGCGGGTACGGGCGAGCTGGAGGAGCTTCGGATCGTGCCGATGCAGGCCCGGCAGATGAAGCTCCACCATGCTTCGGCGGCGGACGCGGGCTGGCTGTGCGAGGTGCTGAGCAGGGCGGGGCGCCCGTTCGGTACGCAGGTGGAGCCCGAGCTCGGCGGGGACGGCTTCCTGACGCTCCGCTGGTCCCGTACGGAGACCTGGTCCCGGTCCTGAGGCCTGGGCCCGGTACCGACATCGGCTCCCGGTCCTGAGGCCTGGCCCCGGTACTGACATCTGCTCCGGGTCCTGACGCCCGGGCGCCCGGTCCTGACACCGGGGCCCGGTACTGGGCGCCGCGCGCAGCCCGGTGGGACTCGACTCAGCTCACTGCGCCGAGCGTGACCATCGCCGTCACCGTCATCATCTCCGCCCGCATGTTGCGGATCGCCTCCCGGACGCCGGCGCCCGCCCACTGCCCCTTGGCGATCTCCATCATGCGCGGATCGACCTGCTTCCGCGGCAGACCGGGGAACGCCAGACCATGCAGGTGCGTGGCCTGCAGCAGCGCGACCAGGCCGCACGTACGCTCGTCCGGCTCCGCGCCCTCCAGGACCACCGCGGTCAGCCGACTGCGCAGCTCCTGCTCGACCGATCCGTCGGCCTCCGGGTAGCGCCGTACGGGGAAGATGCCGAGCGCCCTGTGGACCTCCTCGACGACGAGGCCGCGGGCGCACAGGCTCTCCACCGTCGCGGGAACGGCCTTCGGGTGGTCCTTGGCCAGCCAGTCGGTCATCCTGCGCCTGCTGCCGCGCTCCGTCCATTCGGCCAGCTTCTCCAGCCGCCCGTCGAGCAGGGCGACGCCGGTCGGTGAGTGGTCGGTCACCTCCAGCCGCCCGTCGGTCACGGTGACGCGGCCCGCCATGACCAGCTCCAGCAGAATGCCGGCGGCGACGGCCCAGCCCGCTGCCGTCCGGCTCTTCGCGGTACCGGACTCGTCGTCCAGCGACAGCAGCATGATTTCCTCGGCCAGCGTGACCGGCATGCGCGGCTCCCCCTCGATGATCTTGGTTCTTGCTTCCGGGAGGACGCCGCGGCGCCCGTGAGGGTTCCCTTGCGCCCGGCGGGGTCGGGCCCGCGCGGTCGGGCCCGGCGGTGGCGGGAGGCGGTCGGTCGGGAGGCCGCTGGTCAAGCGGCTGGTCGGGAGGCGGCTCAGTCCACCTTCGTGTACGTGAGCGGGGCCCCGCCCGAGCCGACCAGTTCGCGGACGATCGTGCGGTCGTCCGGCATGTCGAGGCGGCTCCACTGGCCGGGGGCGCAGCTCTGAGGATCACCGAAGGTGACGTGGGTCGGGCCGAGTTCGAGGGGTGGGCCGGGGGCGCGCAGCGTGGCGGACCAGCCGCAGTCGTAGGTGGCGCCCTGGCCGGTGAGGGTCATGACCGTGTCGCCGGTCGAACCCGTGGTGATGGTCATGACGCGGGTGTTGGTGTTGCCGTCGGCGGTGGTGAAGTCGGCCTGCCAGGTGCCGACGTACTCCTGCGGCACGGTCCCGGAGCCGGTGGCGGGGGAGGACGCCGCGGCCGGGCTGCTGCTGGTGGCCGAGGTGGAGGGGGTGCCCGGGGTGGCGGGCTCGGAGGCTCTGGGGGAGGTGGGCCCGGTCGCCGACGGGCCCGGCGCCGCCGGGGTCTGCGTGTGGCTGTCGTCGTTCATGAGTGTGTAGACGGAGGTGCCCGCGGTGACCGCGACGAGCACGGCGACGGCGACGAGGGCCGCGGTGCCGCGGGTGTTGCGGCGCGGCGGCTCGGGGGCGGGCGGGCCGAAGGCGGTGTACGGGGGATACGGGGTGTGCGGGGCCGGGTGGGTCCACGCCGGTGCGGGCGTCGGTCCCGGAGCCGGTCCCGGATTCGGTCCCGGATTCGGTCCCGGTCCCGGAGCCGGGCCCGGGGGAGGCGTCGGGGGTGGGGTCGGGGCGCCGGTCAGCGTGGGGAGAGCATGCACGCCCGGCGCCCCCGGTGAACTCGGCGGCGCGTCCGGCGCGCCGGACTCACCCCGCTCGTCCGGCTCGTCAGCCGCACCCGGCGCGTCCGGGAAGCTCTCCGGATGCTCGACCTCCAGCAACTTCACCGCATGGCTGCCCAGTTGCGCGATGAGCGGTCCGGGCAGCCAGGGGAGCGTGGGGTCCTGCCCGTCCGCGCCGGTGCCGGCCTCGGTGCGGACGAGGATCTGCTCCAGGGTGGGCCGGGAGGCGGGATCCTTGTGGAGGCAGTCCCGGATCAACTCCCGCAGCGTGTCCGGGACACCGGTCAGGTCCGGCTCCTCCTGGGCGATCCGGAACATCATCGCGTGGACCCCGCTGTCCGCGGAGCCGAACGGGAGCCGGCCGGTCGCGGCGTACGCGAGCACCGAGCCGAGGCAGAAGACGTCGCAGGCCGGGGTGATGCTGTCGCCGCGCAGCTGCTCGGGCGCCATGAATCCGGGCGAGCCGACGACCGCGCCCGTGCGGGTCAGCCCGCCGCCGTCCGTGACGGTCTCCAGGGCCTCCAGGGCGCGGGCGATACCGAAGTCGATGACGCGCGGCCCGTCGATGGTGACCAGGACGTTGGAGGGCTTGAGGTCGCGGTGGACTATGCCCGCGCGATGGATGTCCCGCAGGGCGTGGGCGAGTCCGGTGGCGAGGGTGCGTACGGAGTGCTCGGGCAGCGGGCCGTGGCCCCTCCGATGAGCCTGACCGCGGCTGTGGCCGTTGCTGCCGGGGACGCCTCCGCCCGGGTCGCCGGAGACCACGGAGTGCAGGGACGGCCCGGCGACATAGCCGGTCGCGACCCACGGAACCTCCGCCTCCGTGTCCGCGTCCAGGACCGGCGCGGTCCAGGACCCGCCCACCTTCCGGGCCGCCGCCACCTCGCGGCGGAAGCGTCTGCGGAACTCCTCCTTCTCGGCCAGCTCACGGCGGACCAGCTTGACCGCGACCGTACGGCCCCGGTCGGAGCGGGCGAGATAGACCTGGCCCATGCCGCCGGCCCCCAGGCGGGCCAGCAGACGGTAGGCGCCGATACGACGTGGATCTCCGGATGCCAGCTGCTCCATGGCCGAGTGGCCCTCCCCGACGTACATACGCGCGTGCGCGTGGCCCGATTGCCTGAGGATAGTGCGATCGGCGCCGGCGCCCGCAGGCGTTGCCTCTAGGACGGAATCCGACCTGATTCCTGCCTACGGTCGGTCATGTTGCGATCCCGTACGCAAGGAGACAGCCATGACCGTCCAGCCGGTTCCCGAGGGCTGCACGACCGTCACGCCGTGGATCATCGGCCATGACACGGCGGGGCTCATCGACTACCTCCAGCGGGCTTTCGGGGCGGAGGACCTCGGGCGCTTCGAGATGGAGGACGGCAGGATCGGGCACGCGGAGCTGCGGATCGGGAACGCGCGCCTGATGGCCTTCGACAGCCCGAAGGACTGGCCGGCCACCCCCGCGTTCCTGCGGCTGTACGTCGCGGACGCGGAGGAGGCACACCGGCGGGCGGTCGAGGCGGGCGGTACGTCGGTGACGGAGGTGACCCACCTGTTCTTCGGCGACCAGGTGGGCCGGGTCCGCGACCCGTACGGCAACATCTGGTGGATCCAGACGCACGTGGAGGACGTGGACGAGGAGGAGATGGAACGGCGCTTCCTCGATCCGAAGTTCACGGACGCGATGGCGTACGTCACCGGGTCTCTGGCGCGGACCGTGCCCACCCGTCAACAGTCCAACGTTTCTGAGTAGTCGTCAGGCCTCTTCCAGGTCCACGCCTATTGGCCCCCGCCGCCCTCGTCGCGGCCGGTGAAGCCCGCGAGCAAGAGCGCGAGCCGCCCGGCTGCGACCGGGCGGCGGTCTCGTTCTCGGCGGTGGTGATCGGCACGCTTGCGGCGATCTTCGTCCAGCCGTTGATCTCCGGAATCCACGTACCCGTGCGGTGGCACCCGAGGCGCTCGGCGAGCGCTGCCGTACGCGCCGCCGTACGCACTGCTGTCGTCGCCGCAGGTCTCCCGGAAGCCTCGCACCCCGAGGCGGGCTGACGGCGGCTCAGCTGTCGGCGTCGACCACCGGAGGGCTGGTGCTCAGCCGACACTCCCATCTGCGTGCATTGTCCTATTTCCACATCTTTATGTGATTCGATATGCCCACTTTCGCGCCTTTCGGGCAGAGGGCGTGACGGCGTGTCACATAGAAGGAGAGCAACGTCGGATGTCTGAATCACAGGGCACGAGCACGAGTACGAATACGAATACGAGCGCCGAGCGCCGCGGGAAGGCCGCGGCGCTGAGCGCTCACTGGAAGATGGCGGTTCTGACCGCGGCCGGTTTCGCCATCGTCGGGGCGACGACCGTCGTGGCAGTCACGGGCGACGAGTCCGCTGAGGCGAAGCCCGCCTCCGCCTCCGCGGCCACGGACGGCGGCAAGGCCAGGGCGAACCCTGGCGCCGTCGGTTCCACTCGCGACGGCATGAACTCCGATGGCGGGGACGGCGACTACTGGGCCGGCCACGCGGGCAACCCCGCCGAGAGCAGCGGCGACAAGGAAGACGACGACGACTCGGACTCCGGGGACAAGGAGTACAACGGCGGTAAGGACGACAACGGCGGTAAGGACGACAACGGCGGTAAGGACGACAACGGCGGCAAGGACGACAACGGCGGCAAGGAGAAGGACTCCGCTTCCAAGGGCAACGAGGGCAAGGAGAAGGAGTCCGGGGACCACGACAAGGAGAAGGGCGGCCACGACCGCGATCACGGCCGTGGTTCGTACGAGAGGGACCACGAGAAGATCGTGGACGTGGAGTGTGACCCGAACGATCTGATCTCGGCGATCGTGCAGGCGAACGAGCTGGAGGGACCCAGCCACCTCAAGCTGGCGGAGAAGTGCACCTACACCCTCACCGCCTTTGAGGACGACAACGGCCTGCCCAAGATCACCCAGCCGATCACGATCGAGGGCAACGGCGCGACCATCGCGCGCGCCGCCAACGCCGCCAACTTCCGGATCTTCGAGGTCGGCGTCGGCGGCGACCTGAAGCTCCGCAACCTCACCATCACCCGCGGCAAGTCGGGCGAGAACACGGGTGGCGGCATCAACGTGAACTCCGGGGGACGGCTCGACCTCGAAAAGGTCACCCTCGAGAACAACACCGTCGAGGACCTCGAGTCCAGCGACGGCGGCGCCATCTACAACGAGGGCACCACCAACATCCGCAACAGCACCCTCGACAAGAACTCCGCCGAGGACGGCGCTGCCGTCTACAACTACTACGGCAAGCTCGACATCAGCACCACCAAGGTCACCGGCAACATCTCCGACAACGACGACGGCTACGCGGCCATCTACAACTACAGCGGAACGACGAAGATCAGCAAGAGCTACCTCGCCTACAACTACGCCTACTACGGCGGCGGCATCTACAACGACGACGGCGTGACGGAGGTGGAGAAGAGCGTCATCGCCAACAACTTCGGCTACTACGGCGGTGGTATCTACCACGACGACGGTGCGCTCTACGTGCGCAAGAGCACGGTCAAGAACAACACCGCGTCCGATGGGAACGGCGGAGGCCTCCTGCTCGAGGAGTCCGCGGTGATCGAGGACACCAAGGTCATCGACAACGCCACCACCAACAGCAGTGGCGGCGGCATCTACATCGACCTGAGTCCGACCGAGGAGGTCGCGATCCGCGACTCGAAGGTCATCGGCAACCGGGCTCCCGGCAACGGCCAGAGCGGTGGCGGCATCTTCGTCACCAGTGGCAGCAACCTCACCCTCACCGATTCGAAGGTGAAGGACAACACCTCCGACGAGCCCGCCGGCGGTATCGAGAACCGGGGCACGGTCGTCACCAAGGGCAAGGTCAAGATCATCGACAACGTGCCCACCAACTGTGAGTCGCCCACCAGCAACCCCGTCCCGAGCTGCTTCGGCTGACGCACACACGCTGTTCGGGCAGAACACAACGGCCGCGCATGGGCCATTCAAACCGCCCGCCCCTGGCACCAGCCGGGGG
>NZ_JBSGZO010000271.1:0-11475 GCF_053611045.1 Streptomyces sp. NPDC054841
GAGTGCCACCGGATCGGCGAGCCTCATCGTCGCGGCCCACGCGGGTCCGATCCGCTCCAGCACGCGTGCGAATCCGCCGCCGTGCACGAACTCCTCCTCCGACAGGCCGGCGATGCCGCTCTTGGAGGCGGTCACGGGCGGGTACGGGTCGAGGTTGGCCTCGGTGAGCACCAGCCGTGACACGAGCCCGGGCCGCCGGTGGGCGAGGACGATCGCCACCGCCCCGCCCATGCTGTGCGCGACGATCTCGGCGCCGTGCACACCCGCCTCGTCGAGCGCGGCGGCCAGTGCGTCCGCGTGGTCCTCCAAGGTGTAGCCGAAGTCCGCGGGCCGGTCGCTGATGCCGTGTCCGGGGAGGTCGACGAAGAGCGACCGACGCCCCGCCAGCACAGGATGGGCGGCGACATGTGCGTGGTAGACGGTGGAGGCGGCGCCCAGGCCGTGCACGTACACCCGCGCGGGTCCTTCTCCCGCGGCCTCCACCCCCGCGGACTCCGTCCACCCGATGAGGCTTCCCCGCGCGTCGAATCCGGCCTGTCGCATCCGTACCCCTCCCCGTCTCTCCGGATCCCGGCCCTCGGCCCTCGGCCCTCGGCCGTTCGGATCCTCGCCCGCCGGTTCTCCGGCGGCAAGCGCGACTATACATCGGCACCGTAGTACTACGTCAACGATGTACACCGAGCATGCGGCAGAATGTCGGCATGCTGGAGCTGGCCATCCTCGGATTCCTGTACGACGCCCCGCTGCACGGCTACGAGCTGCGCAAGCGCATCACCGCGCTCACCGGGCATGTACGCCCGGTCGCCGAAAGCACCCTGTACCCCGCCATCAAGCGGCTGGAGAGGGACGGTCTCCTGGTCCGTGAGAGCCGGCCCGGCCAGGCCGCGGCACCCCGCCACGTCCTCACCCTCACCGCCGCGGGCCGCCAGGAGCTGCTGCACCGGCTCGCCGAACCCGTGCAGCAGGACATCACCGACGAGAACCGATGGTTCACGGTGCTCGCGTTCCTCCGCCACCTCCCGGACGCGCCGGCCCGGGCCGCGGTGCTGCGGCGGCGGCTGGAGTTCCTGGAGCAGCCGGCCAGCTTCTTCTACGAGGGCGACCGGCCGCTGCGGGCCGAGGAGCTCGACGACCCGTACCGGCAGGGCATGCTCACCATCGCCCGCGCCACGAGCAAGGCGGAACTGGCGTGGCTGCGGCCCCTGTTGCGGGAAGACTTGTCGGACCGGCGGGCTACGCCGGACGGGTGAACCGTGCAGGGGAAGGGGCCAGGGTGTTCGGCAGAGTCAGGGGCATCGTCCGCAAGCTCCGTGTGTCCGGCCGCGGCAAGGAGAGGATCCCGGCGCCGCCCGCGCCCGGGCGGCCGCGGCAGCACAACATCTTCGAGGCCGCGGCGACGTATGTGTCCGCGTGCGCCGAGGACGATCAGCAGGGCATCGACGAGGCGTCGAGCTGGGTGTCCCCCGAGGCACTGTCCTTCGGGGTGAACGAACTGGCCTGCCGCGCGGTCATCGCCCTGGCCCGCGAGCGGGACGAGTCACCGCAGTCCGTGGCGCGCAGTCTCCTCGGACTGCCCGCCGTCTGACGCCGCGAGGGCCGGGTGCGCGGCGGGGCGGACGAGTTTCCCGCCGCGAACCCTCGACGACGGGGTTACCCACTGGTTAGGGTGCGCCGACGAACGATCGGATCGGGAGGGTGCTGTGGCCGGGACGGATGAGGCTGTCGACAACGACGCGCTCTATGTGCTGACCGCTCTGCTGCTGACACCCGCCCAGTTCCCCAGTGTGCTCGGCGACGACTACCCGGCGGCGTGTGCGTCGCTGGGGCTCGAGCCGTACACCGGGGGGTACGGACTGGTCCTCGGCCAGGACGGCGGCGGCGCCCGGTGGACGGTCGTGATCGACGACGTGTCGCTGGTAGCGGTCGCGATCGCTTCGTGGGACTGCGGGATGGAGTACGACCTGTCGCCCAGTGACCGTACGGTCGTCGCCTCCCTGCCCGGCTGGCCGCTGGCCGTCGCGACCGTCGCGCCGGGTGTCCCCGCGCCCCACGACCCGGACGAGGAGGAGGGCGGCGGCCCACCGCTCACCCCGCCCGAAGCGGACACCTGGGGCCCCGTTCAGCGCCGTCTGGGCGCGGACGAGATCGCCAAGCAGTGGGCGGGCTGGCGCGCCCAGGTGGCGGAGAAGGTGACGTTCGCCGAGCCCGACGCGCCGGAGGAGGAGCGGGCGACGCCGCACGAGGGAGTGCGGCGGGTGCTCAAGGAACTTCACGGCTATGTGGACGAGGCACCTCCGCTCGGGCGGGTGCGGTCGAGTTTCGCCCCGGACGGTGCGCGCATGCTGCGCGCGGACGGGCCGGGCTGGTCCCTGGTGGCCCGGACCGACGACATCGCGTTCGTGCTGCTGGACGAGGAGCCCGGCGAGGTGCTGCCGGTGGGGCGCGGCCCCGAACTGCCCGGTCTGCTGGAGGCGCTGGACAAGATGGCGGTACGCCCTGCCTGAGCCGCCTCTTGAGCCCCGCCTCCTGGATCCCACATGGCCGGTGGGTGTGAGGTGTGGGCCCGGCCCATGGCCGCGCGGACGGGACGACAGCACGATGTGGCGGCGCACCCACCCCTTTCGCCGTCCACTCGGAGGCCGCCGCCATGCGTCTGTCCCGCCTGTCATGGAGGACTCCGGTCCTCGCCGCGCTGCTCCTGGCGCTCACCACGCCGTCCCTCGCGGACGCGCGGCCCGCCGAGGCGGAGCCGGCACCCGGCCACTGCGCCGGTCGGAGCCGTCTGGACGTGCCCGGCGCGGACCTCCAGCAGTCGGCCTGTCTCGATGATCTGACGACCGCGGCACTGGCCGGAACCCCGTACACCGACATGGCGGACCAAGCCGGTCTGGCGGCCGTGGGCACCCACAACCCCTCAGGGGTGCCGGGCATCCAGATCGACGGCCATTTCCCGGACGATTCACGCCTCAACGCCACGCACGGCCGGCGGCATGACGCACAGTTCGTGATCCGGCTGCCCGACCGGTGGAACGGCGGACTGGTCGTCACGGGCGCCCCCGGCACCCGGCGGCAGTACGCCACCGACGCGCTCATCTCCGACCACGTGCTGGCGCAGGGCTACGCGTACGCCGCCACCGACAAGGGCAACACGGGACCGGACTTCTTCACGGACGGCCGCAGCCCGGGTGACGCGGTCGCGGAGTGGAACCGGCGCGTCACCGAGCTGACGCGAGCGGCGCAGCGCACGGTGCGGCAGCGCTACGGGCGCGGGCCGGCCAGGACGTACATGACGGGCATCTCCAACGGCGGCTATCTGACGCGCTGGCAGCTGGAGAGCCATCCGGAACTGTACGACGGGGGCGTGGACTGGGAGGGCGTGCTGTGGACCACGCGCGGACCGAGCCCGCTGACGGGTCTGCCGGTGACGGTGGCCAGGACCCTCGGCCGGGCCGGTGACGACGATCTCCTCGCCGCCGGTTTCGCGCCCGGTTCGCAGTTCCTGTGGCCGTACCACGAGAAGGTCTACTGGGGGCTCACCCAGAAGATCTTCCGTGCCGAGTTCGATCCGTCGTACGACCCGGGCTGCCCGGGTGCTTCGGCGGGCTCCTCGCCGGAGCAGATCTTCGCGGTCTGCCCCTCGGACGCGGAGTACGACCTCGCGTCCCGACCGCCGTCGGTGCGGCGGGCGCTGGCGAAGGTGGCGCTGACGGGCAGGATCGGCAAGCCGCTGATCACGCTCCACGGTGATCTGGACACGCTGCTGCCGATCAGTCAGGACTCGGATGTGTACGCGCGGATGATCGACGGCCGGGGACGCACGGCACTGCACCGCTACTACACGGTCGAGGGGGGCACGCACACCGACGGCCTGTACGACACCTATCCGGACCGGTTGCGTCCGATCCTGCCCTGCTATCGCTCGGCGTTCGCGGCGCTGACCGCCTGGGTGGAGGACGGCGCCGCACCGCCCGCGGACCGGACGATCCGCAGGCACGCGGGCGGTGACGTGGTCAACTCCTGTGCGCTGAAGTGACGGCCGGGCGCGGCCGGGCACAGAGACCGTGGCCGGCCCCGAACCCGTCCGCCGTGACCGTGGCCGGGCCCCGGGCCCGCAGCCCGGAGCGGCCCGTACGGCTCAGACCCGCTCCAGGGGCCGGTGCGGCCCGTCCGGCAGCTCCACCGTGATCGCGTCGCCGGGCCGCACGACTCCGCCCGTCCTGACCACGGACATGACCCCGGCCTTGTGGACGACGTTCCCCCCGTCGTCACGGCCGACGACCTGCTTGAGCAGCCCCCGCTGGAAGTTGTCTATCTGCGCGCAGGGGTTGCGCAGACCGGTGATCTCGACGGCCGCTTCGTCGCCGAGGCGCAGAACCGTGCCGGCGGGAAGGCCGAGCAGGTCCACGCCGCTCGTCGTGATGTTCTCCCCGAGCTCGCCGGGGCGGACCTCGAAGCCCGCCGCCCGCACCTCGTCGAAGAGCTCCTCGTGGATGAGGTGGACCTGGCGGAGATTGGGCCGGGTGGGGTCCTGCGCCACGCGGGAGCGGTGCTTGACGGTCACACCGGCGTGGACGTCGCCCTCCACTCCGAGCCCTTCCAGCAGGGTGATGCTGTCCCGGTTGGGCTTGGTGAACGCGTACTCGCTGTTGCTGCTGACCATGGCTATCCGTCCGCCGACGCTCATCGCGCGGGGCTCCCCTCTTCCGTGCCGGTGATCGTCTCCGACCCTACCCCCGGCACGGTCGAGGGAGATCTTCCAGGTCAGCGCCCGATCTGCTTGCGGTTGATGCGGCGGAGCCGGCGGCGCTGCGACGGGTCGAGCGCGAAGTAGGCCACCGCGGGCACTCCGACGATCACCAACAACGACAACCAGAATCCGATCAGTGGCATCAGGAGGATGCCTACGGCTACTCCCCCGATGGCGATCTTCGCGCCTGTCGACATTTCGTCGCCTCCTTCGCAGCCCCGAGGCCGCTCCTTGCTGTGAGAACGCGTCCGCGAGACCTCCGGTTCCACTATGCGCCGGTTTCCTGCCGCCGACGGCGCCGCGCCTCCTCCGCGCGGAGCTCTCCGCCGACCTCGTGCATATGGCCGAGGGCCTGACGGTAGGAATCGATCAGCCCGGTCTCCGTGTACGGCATGGCGAGCCGGCGGCAGTGGGCGCGTACCAGCGGCTGGACGAGGCGCAGATGGGGGCGGGGCATGCTCGGGAAGAGATGGTGCTCGATCTGGTAGTTGAGGCCACCGAGGAACCAGTCGGTGAGCATGCCGCCGCGGATGTTCCGGGAGGTCAGGACCTGCCGCTGCAGATGGCCCCAGCGCTCACCGCTGTCCGGGTCGGGCATCTCCATGCCCTTGTGGTTCGGCGCGAACGCCATGCCGAGGTGCAGGCCGAGCAGCATCTGGTGGAGCAGGGCGAAGACGAGGGCCTGGAGCGGGGTGAGGACGGTCAGCAGCAGGCTCGCGTACAAGGCGACATGGGCGATGAGCAGTCCGCCCTCGACCGCGCGTCCGCCGGCGGACCTGCCCTCCGCCTGCCGGGAGAACACGTGCCGGAACCCGTAGATCTTGAGGGCGATGCCTTCCAGGGTGGTCAGCGGGAAGAACAGCCAGGCCTGGTGGCGGGTGAGCCAGCCGCGGAAGCCGGTGCGGCCCTCGGCGTGGTCCTTGCTGAAGACCAGGACGTCGGGGGCGACATCGGGGTCCTTGTCGGCATGGTTGGGGTTGGCGTGGTGGCGGTTGTGCTTGTCGTTCCACCAGTCCTGGCTCATACCGAGCAGCAGGTTCCCGTGGCAGAGCTGGAGGACCCGGCTGGTCCGGCGGTCCGCGGTGATCTGCGCGTGACCCGCGTCGTGCGCGATGAAGGCGGTCCGGGCGGACAGCACGGCGAGCGGTACGGCGAGCGGCAGGACCCACCAGGACGGGCCGATGAGCACCATTCCGGTGACGAGGGCGGCCAGGGCGAGCAGGTTGACGGTGATGACGCGTGTGTACCAGCCGGTGCGGCGTTCGAGGAGGCCCTGCTCCCTGGCGGTCCGCAGCAGGGGCGCGAAGTCACTGCCCGCGGACCGCGCGGAGCGGCCGCCGGGGGGCGGGGCGGGCTCGGCGACGAGGGCGGTTGCGGTCGCCTGGGACATGGTGGTCTCCGGTCTCTCGGCCGTCGCGCCGGCCGGGCGCGTTCGACTTCGGGTCTGCTCTGACCTGAAGAAACGTATGAATTGGTGACCCTTCGCGACCATGGCGGCACCACCCGGAAGCAGCCGGGGGGATGCCGGTGGGGCGGGAGTGGGGCTGGCTCCACCCCCCTCGGGGGCGAGCCTGGGGTATCCTCGGCCGCTCCGGCCCGCAGTAGTCAAACTTGAGGAATGCGTCAACGCTGTGCACACGCTCCCCGCGGCAACGCTCTCCGACATCTCCGAACTCATCCCCTGCTCCGCCGTCTTCCTGCCCGCGGATCCGGCCCGCGCGGGCCGGATCGCGTTCTGGCGGCCGGACGGCGGCGAACCGCCCGCCGGCCCCGGGCCCGCCGGGGAGCTGACCGTGGCCGCGACGGGTGGCCGCACCCACGTGGTACGGGCCCGGCTGCTGTCCGTACGGGACGCCCTGCCGGTCCTCACCCGCGCGCGGGTGTCCCCGGACGCCTCCCCCGCCGCGGCGTTCTGGGGCGCCGCGACGCTCGTCGCCCTTCAACTCGCCGCGCGCGGACTGCTGTTGCCCGGCCTCACCGCGACCGACCAGGACGCCTGGCGGGCCGGACCGCTGACCGCCGAGGACCTGGACCGGATCCGTACGCTCGCGGCCTCGATGCCGCCCACCGCGCACGCCGTACCGCTCGACGCCGCCGCGCGGCCCCTGATGCTGCCCGAGCCCGAGCGGCTGCTGAGGGCGTTCCTCGACGCGGTCGCGGACGGGCTCCCGCGCACGCCCGCGGCCGCGCTCGCAGCCGGCGCGGACGCGTTCGCCGCGCAGGAGCCGCAGCGGCTGCCGCAGGCGCGCGCCTGGGCGCAGGATGTGGCCGCGGGCCATGACGCCGGCGTACGGCTGTCGCTGCGCGTCGAAGTACCGGGCCTGACCGACGACGACGCAGAGGCACCGTCCTTCCGGGCCGTGCTGCAGATGCACAGCGTCAGCGACCCCGCGCTCGTCGCGGACGCGGCAACGGTATGGGCAGGCGCACAGGACGCCGCCTTCGGCCCGCGCGCCCGCATGGACGCACTGCTCGCGCTGCGCCGCGCCGCACGCGCCTGGGCCCCGCTCGCACCGCTGCTGTCGGCGGCCGTGCCGGACGCGATCGAACTCGCCGACGAGGAGGTCACCGAGCTGCTCGGCGAGGCATCGCGGGCGCTCGCCGCGACCGGCGTGCAGGTGCACTGGCCCAGGGAACTGGCGCGCACACTGACGGCGCGAGCGGTCATCGGCCCGCAGGAGGAGGCCGAGGGCTCCGGCGCGGATCCGGTGGGCTCCGGGATGCCGTCGTTCCTCTCGGCGGACGCCCTGCTCGCGTTCGACTGGTGGTTCGCGCTGGGCGACCAGCGGCTGACCCGCGCGGAGCTGGACCAGCTCGCCGAGGCCGGCAGGCCCGTGGTGCGGCTGCGCGAGCAGTGGGTGCTCATCGACCCCGAGGAGGCCCGGCGCGTCCGTGCGCACCAGGACCACAAGCTCACCCCCGTCGACGCGCTCGGCGCCGTACTGACCGGCTCCACGGAGGTGGACGGGCACCGGGTCGAGGTCCGGGCGTCGGGCCGGCTGGAGCAGCTGCGGGAACGGCTGGCCGATCCCGAGGGCGGCCGCCTGGAGGTCGCCCAGCCGGCCGCACTCGCCGCGACGCTGCGCGACTACCAGCTGCGCGGGCTGAACTGGCTGCACCGGATGACCTCGCTCGGCCTCGGCGGCTGCCTCGCGGACGACATGGGACTCGGCAAGACCATCACCCTCATCGCGCTGCATCTGCACCGGCAGACCGACGGGTCCGCCGCAGGGCCGACGCTCGTCGTCTGTCCGACCTCCCTGATGGGCAACTGGCAGCGGGAGATCGAGAAGTTCGCGCCCGGAACGCCGGTGCGCCGCTTCCACGGGGCGATACGGAACCTCGAGTCCCTGGCGGACGGCGAGTTCGTGCTCACCACGTACGGGACGATGCGGCTCGACGCCGCGAGGCTCTCGGAAGTGGCGTGGGGCATGGTCGTCGCCGACGAGGCGCAGCACGTCAAGAACCCCTACTCGGAGACGGCGAAACAGCTGCGCACGATCGGGGCGAAGGCGCGGGTCGCGCTCAGCGGCACACCCGTCGAGAACAATCTGTCCGAGCTGTGGGCGATCCTCGACTGGACGACGCCCGGGCTGCTCGGCCGGCTCGGAACGTTCCGGGCACGGTACGCACAGGCCGTCGAGGGTGGCGACACAGCGGCCGGCGAACGACTGGCCGCGCTGGTACGGCCGTTCCTGCTGCGCCGCCGCAAGTCCGACCCGGGCATCGCGCCCGAGCTGCCGCCGAAGACCGAGACCGACCGGGCCGTCTCCCTCACCGCCGAGCAGGCCGGGCTGTACGAGGCGGTCGTACGGGAGACTCTCGCCGCGATCTCGGAAGCGGGCGGCATGGAGCGGCGCGGCCTGGTGGTGAAGCTGCTGACCGCGCTGAAGCAGATCTGCAACCATCCCGCGCAGTATCTGAAGGAGGAGCGGCCCCGGATCGCGCACCGGTCCGGGAAGCTGGAGCTGCTCGACGAGCTCCTCGACACGATTCTGGCCGAGGACGCGAGTGTTCTCGTGTTCACCCAGTACGTACGGATGGCGCGGCTGCTGGAACAGCACCTCGCGGCACGCGGCGTACGGACGCAGTTCCTGCACGGCGGTACACCGGTGGCCGGACGGGAGGCGATGGTGCAGCGCTTCCAGGACGGTGACGTACCGGTGTTCCTGCTGTCGCTGAAGGCGGCGGGCACCGGGCTGAACCTGACGCGCGCCGGTCATGTGGTGCACTACGACCGCTGGTGGAACCCGGCGGTCGAGGCGCAGGCCACCGACCGGGCGTACCGCATCGGCCAGACCCAGCCCGTACAGGTCCACCGGCTGATCGCCGAGGGGACGATCGAGGACCGGATCGCGGACATGCTGGAGCGCAAACGGGAGCTCGCCGACGCGGTGCTCGGCTCCGGTGAGGCCGCACTGACCGAACTGACCGACGCCGAGCTGGCGGAGCTCGTCGAGCTGCGAGGGGGCGCGCGATGACGCTGAGCGAGTACGAGGATGAGGACGAGCGGACGTTCGCGGCACTGCCGCCGGCCCGGGGCCAGGGTTTCGCGCAGACGTGGTGGGGACGTGTGTGGCTGAAGGCGCTGGAGGACACGGCGCTGGACTCGGACCAGCTGAAGAAGGGCCGTCAGCAGGCGCGGGCCGGGGCGGTCGGGGCCGTTTCCGTACGGCCGGGGCGGATCACGGCCGTGGTCAAGGACCGGGACGGTTCGGCCTACCGCAGCGATGTGCTGCTGCAGGAGCTGACCGACGACGGGTGGGCCCGGTTCCTGGACATGGCGGTGGACCGGGCGGGCCACATCGCGGCGCTCCTCGACCGGGAGATGCCGCCGCACCTGGTGGAGGACGCTGCGGGCGCCGGAGTCGAACTGCTGCCGGGCATCGGGGACCTGGAGCCCGAGTGCACCTGCGAGGCGTGGGATCTGTGTCCGCACGCGGCGGCGCTCTGCTACCAGGTGGCGCGGCTGCTGGACCAGGACCCGTTCGTACTGCTCCTGTTGCGCGGGCGCGGGGAGCGACGGCTCCTGGACGAGCTGCAGGCACGCAGTGCGGCGCGGGCCGAGCACGATGCGCGGCCGGCTCCGGTGCCGGACGGGGTACCTGCGGACGAGGCGTTCGCCGCGGCGGGCATCCTGCCGGCGCTGCCGGACGCTCCCCCGCTGCCGCCGGAGCCGGGGGTCCCGCCGTCGCTGGAAACGGAGTCGGTCCCGGCGCCGGGTGTCGACGCGGACGCGCTGGAGTTCCTCGCGGCGAGCGCGGCGGCGCGGGCGCGGCGGATGCTGACGGAGGCGCTGGCTCCGGGTCATGAACGGAAGCCTGCGGAACCCGACTTGACGATGGGTGAGGATGCGGTGCGGCTGGCCGCGACGGGTGGGCCGGGTGGGGACACCGCTGTCCCGGCGGCGGTCCTGGCACGGCTCGCGGCGGGTTCGGGCCGACGCCGGGCGGACCTCGACCTCGCGGTCCGCGCCTGGCGGTTCGGCGGGGCTGCGGCGCTCTCGGTCCTGGAGGACGAGTGGGTGCCGGACGAGGAGACGCTCGCCCGGGCGAACGCGCGGCTGGCGCAGGCCTGGGAGGAGGGCGAGCGCCCCCGGCTGCGGGGGGCCGGGGCGGGGCGGTGGACGGTGGTGGGGGCGGACGCGCAACTGCGTCTGGGCACCGACGGCCGATGGTGGCCCCTCGCCTTGGCCCGCGGCCGCTGGACCGTCGCGGGGCCGCCGGCCCCGGACCCGGCTTCGGCCCTGGCGGCCCTGCTTCCGGAGGGGTGACGCCCCGCGCACTCCGGGTCACCGGGGAGATGCGGGCGCCGGGAGCACGAGTACGAGCGTCGGTACGCATGCCGACGGCTGCCTCCGCCGGCATGCGCGCTCCCTGGCGGCGGCCAGGGCGGTCGACGTGGGATGCGGCTGCCCTTCCCGCTCCGTAAGCTCGTATACGGGGCTGCTCGCCGGACGGGCACCCACCACGCGGCGTGCGACGCCGCTCGCGTCCGGCTCCTTCAGCCGCCGACTCAGCACGTCCTGGCTCGCCTTCGGCAACGCGACATCACGTTCGGCCCGAGAGGCAAGACATGGCCACATACCTGATCAATCACCTGCGCATCCCGGGTGGCGTACCGAGGGAAGAGAACCTGGCCTATCTCGAGCAGGTGGAGGCCACTACAGCGCCCTACGGAGGCAAGTGGCTCGCGGTCGATGCCGAGGTTCAGGTCGTCGAAGGCGCATGGCCGGGCTCCGTGGTGCTGCTCGAGTTTCCCGACATGGCGGCGGCCGAGGCGTGGTACAACTCGCCCGAGTACCAGAAGATCCTGCCCCTGCGCACCGACCACGCGATCAATGACCTCATCCTGGTCGACGGTGTCGGGCCGCAGTTCACACCTGCCGGCTTCGCGCAGCAGATCCGGGCAGCGATCGCGGCGGCCGGCAACGGCAGCCGACCCTGACACTCGGCGTCACGCCGGGTGTCGCACCAGCTGCTCAGCAACGCATCGCCACTGACGCCCCTGACGTGGAGCCATTCATGACCACACCGCGGGACCTGTTGATCGTAGCCATGGACATGAACGCCGAGCCTCCTCCGGAGCAAGGCGATCTGTCGCTCGCGCTCGCGGGAGCCGAGGTGATCGACCTCCTGGACGCCCGAGCCGTCGAACTGGACGGCGATCGCATCGTGCCGGGCTACCGGCCGGCAATAGCCGATCGCCTGTTGGACGAGGCCGCGTCG
>NZ_JBSGZO010000272.1:0-11455 GCF_053611045.1 Streptomyces sp. NPDC054841
GGGCCGCTGCGCGGGGCCTCCTCCCCTACCCGCCCCTTCCCGACTGTGTCGATTTGCGGCTCCGCCGCGCGGGGGGCAAGCCCCCAGACCCCCGTACGGCCTTCGGCCGTGTCCTCAATCGCCGGACGGGCCGGATTTCGCAGGTCGGCCCGGAAAAGCAGCCCCGGCGGGGGTCCGGCGGCGTGAGCCCCCGGTCATGCCGCGTCGCGGAAGCGGGTCGTCCGGTGGACCGGGTCCGTGTCGATCTTGGGGATCACGTGCTCGCCGATCAGCTTGATCGTCTGGAGCGTGTCCTCCTTCGAGATGCCGATCGGCAGTCCGAACGACAGCTGATCCGCTCCCGCCTGCTCCCACCGCTTGCACTGCGCGAGCACCTCGTCCGGATCGCCGCAGATCAGCAGTTCCTCGGCGATGAGGAGTTCGATGAGCTCCTCGTTGAACTCCGGCAGCGTCTCCGGCCAGACCGGGAAGCCCTCGGGCCGCGGGAAGGTGTCGTGGTAGCGGAAGACCAGCGACTGGAGGTAGTGCAGGCCGCCGCCCGCCGCGATCCGCACGGCCTCCTCGTGCGTGGGCGCGCAGATCGCCGTCGAGGTGACCATGACGTTGTCGTTCACGTAGTCACCGATCGGCTCGGCGTCGCCGATCGCCCCCTTGTACTGGTCCAGCACCCACTCCATGTCGGAGACCTTCTGGACGCTGAAGCCCAGTACCCCGAGCCCCTTCCTGGCGGCCATGGCGTACGAGGGCGGGGAGCCTGCCGCGTACCACATCGCCGGGTGGGACTTCCCGTACGGCTTCGGCAGCACCTTCCGCGGCGGCAGCGACCAGTGCTTCCCCTGGAAGCCGACGTACTCCTCCTGGAGCCACATCTTGGGGAATTCGGCGATGGTCTCTTCCCAGATCTCCTTGGTGTAGTTCATGTCGGTGACGCCGGGGATGAACCCCAGGATCTCGTGCGAGCCGGCTCCGCGCCCCGAGCCGAACTCATGGCGTCCTTCGCTCAGATGGTCGAGCATGGCCACCTTCTCGGCGACCTTCACGGGGTGGTTGACCTGCGCCAGCGGGTTGAAGATCCCCGATCCCAGGTGGATCCGCTCGGTGGCGTGTGCGAGATAGCCGAGGAAGACGTCGTTCGCCGAGAGGTGCGAGTACTCCTCCAGGAAGTGGTGCTCGGAGGCCCAGGCGTACTTGAAGCCGGACTTGTCCGCCTGGATGACGTACTCGGTCTCCTCCATCAGTGCCTTGTGCTCGGCGAGCGGGTCGGTCTCGGCGCGCTTGCCGACGTAACCCTGTACGAAGAGCCCGAATTCCATGGGGGTCCCACCACCGTCCCTACGTTTCTGACGTATCGTCAGATCTGAATGCGTCGACTGTTCCACCGTGCGTCCGAGGCGTCAATAGAGCCGCCGGAGCTGATCTGACGATGCGTCAGAGAATCGGGAATCGTCAGAGAACGCTGACTCCGGCCAGCCAGCCTCCGTCGATGACGAACGGCTGGCCCGTGATGTACGAGGAGTCCTCGCAGGACAGGAAGAGCGCCAGCCGCGCCACCTCCTCCGGCTGCCCGACCCGCCCGAGGGGCACCAGCTTCTGGTACAGCTCGTCGAGCGCCTCCGGGTCCGCGCCCCCGGGGTTGCTCATCGGGGTGTCCACGGCTCCCGGGCAGACGGCGTTGACCCGGATCTTCTTCCCGGCGAGCTCCATCGCGGCCACCCGGGTCAGGCCGAGGATGGCGTGCTTGGTCGCCGCGTAGGCGCCGACGTAGGACATGCCGGTGAGCGCCGTGTACGAGGCCGTGTTGACGATCGTGCCGCCGCCGGCCGCCTCGATCTCGGGCGCGACGGTCTTGATGCCCAGGAACGCACCGACCTGGTTGACCTGGATGATCTGCTGGAACTCCTCCAGAGGCGTGCTCACCAGCTCGTTGAAGCGGAGGATGCCCGCGTTGTTGACCAGGCCGTCGATGCGGCCGAAGGCGCTCCTGGCGGCGGCGACGGCGGCGGCCCAGTCCGCCTCCTGGCCGACGTCCAGGTGTACGTACGCGGCCGTGCCCTCGCCGAGTTCCTTGGCGAGGGCCTCGCCCTGGTCGTCCAGGACGTCCGCGAGGACGACCTTCGCGCCTTCCGCGGCGAAGAGCCGGGCCTCCTGCTCGCCCTGGCCGCGCGCGGCGCCCGTGATGAGGACGACCCGTCCGTCCAGCTTCCCCATGCCACTCTCCTCGGTTCAGGTGCGGTGCGAATCGGTTCGGGTGCGGTGCGAATCGGTTCAGGTGCGGTGCGAATCGGTTCAGATGTCGTGCGACTCAGTTCAGGTGCGGTGCGACGTCGGCAGCGAAGGCCGCCATCTGGTCGGTGAGTTCACTTCGGCTCCGGCTGCGGAACCGCACCTGGATCTGGTCCACGCCCATCGCCCCGTACGCGCGCAGCGACTCGGCGAGCGCGTCCGGTTTGCCGGTGAGGGTCCGTCGGCCGACCTCCCAGGCGGCGTCGCCGACGTACAGCGGCTCGGTGATCGCGCCGATCTCGATGGGGTCCGTGATCCCCGCCTCCGCGCGAAGTGCCCTGAGCTTCGCTATCTGCGCGGGGAGCCGGTCACGCGGATCGCCCTGCGGCAGCCAGCCGTCGCCCTTGAGGGCGGCGCGGCGCACGGCGGCGGGTGAGGAGCCGCCGATCCAGACCGGCACCTGGGCCTGGGTGGGCCGGGGTCGCTGCCCGAGCCCTTCGAAGGCGAACCGCTCCCCGGCGAACCGCGGGAACTCCTCGGGCCCGAGCGCCGCCCTGAGCGCGTCGATCGTCTCGTCGAGCACGGCCCCGCGCCGCTCGAAGTCCACCCCGAGCACCTCGAACTCCTCCTGTACGTGCCCGGCGCCGACGCCGAGGACCAGACGGCCGGCGGAGAGATGGTCGAGCGTCGCGTACTGCTTGGCGGTGAGGAGGGGGTGGCGAAGTCCGACGACGGCGACATGGCTGAGGAGGCGTACGCGCTCGGTGACGGCGGCGAGGAACGACAGCGTGGCGACGGGGTCGTACCAGACGGTCGACATGGCGCCGGCGAGCCGGCGCGGGATCGCGACATGGTCGCAGCTCGCGATGTAGGCGAAGCCGGTGCGGTCGGCGGTGCGGGCGATCTCGACGAGGTCGAGGGGCCCCGCGGAGACTTCCCAGGGCTCGGCGTAGATGGTGCTCTGCGACTGGACCGGGAGCTGCATCCCGTACACCACCATGATCGATCCCCTTGATCTGACGATCCGTCATATCCGATGGGCCACCATGGTCTTGGCTGACGCTCCATCAGACAAGGGGTGTGCGGGCGTCCGGCGTCACGATTCGCAGGCCGCGAACATGATGGAAGCGGCCGACGGCGCCCGATCCGCGACGTCACACAGAAGAACGGGGCCCGGTTCCGGACCCCGCTCCTCCCGGGCCCCGCTCCTCCCGGGCGCGGTTCCGCCGGGCCGGCGGATCAGCTCGACTCGGCGTACTTCGCCCGCCCCGGCGCACTGCGCCCGCTCCGGCTCCAGGCGCCCGTGATCTCCCGGGCCGCCATCCGGCCCGCTCCGGCGGGGAACTTCCGGATCGACTCCGGCAGTGTCATGCGCACGTCCACAGTGCCACTTTCGGGTGACTGCGGGGTCTGACCCCCCGCTCCGGAGTCCAGGCGGTCCTCACGCCCTCCGTCGGGACATCCGCAGGCCGGTCGGACGGGGCCATCCGGGTGTGCGGAGGTGTCCGGCACTGATGCAGTGCACACATATGGCATATGCGGGAAACGCCGGGACGGCTGTCTCCCGCCCGTCTCATGTGCGCGTCAGCAGCGATCGTCGTCCTGGAGCTGGAGTAGCAGCAATGCCCGAAACCGGCGAAGTAACCACCTGCCCGTTCGACTTCAGCGATGGCCTGGAGTTCGATCCCTCACTCGCGGAGCTGATGGCCCGCGAGAACATCACCCGGATCCGGCTGCCGTACGGCGACGCCCATGCCTGGCTGGTCACCGGGTTCGACGGGGTACGGAAGGTGACCACAGACCACCGGTTCAGCCGGGCGGAGATCATGGGGCACGACTATCCGCGGCTGACGCCGGAGCCGATCGTCTCCCCGGAGTCGATCAACGTGATGGACCCGCCGCGCAGCAGCCGGCTGCGGCAGCTGGCCTCGCAGGCCTTCACCCCACGGCATGTGGAACCGATGCGGATGGCGATCGTCGGGCTCGTGGACACGCTGCTCGACGAGATGGCCGCGGCGGGGCCGCCGGCGGATCTGGTGCGCCATCTCTCGGACCAGCTGCCCCAGCACACCATCTGCGAGCTGCTCGGGATCCCCCTGGCCGACCGGCCCCTGATGCAGAAGTACGCCCATCAGCTGCTCTCCACCGGCCCGGACAGCCGGCAGACCGCGGCAACCGCCAAGGCGGAGCTGCGGGCGTACTTCGGCGGGCTGGTCGACGAGCGGCGGCGTGCCCCCGGGGACGACCTGATCAGCGCGTTGGCCGCGGCCAAGGACGGCGACGACGCTCTCGACGACCAGGAACTGGCGGTCATGGCGCTGACGCTGATGCTCAGCGGGCACGACACCGCCACCTGCCAGATCAGCAACATCTCCTACCTCCTCCTGACCCGCCCCGAGCTGATGCAGCAGCTCAGGAACCGGCCGGAGACCCTGTCCGCCGTCCTGGACGAGCTGCTCCGCTTCATCCCCTTCCGCAAGGGGGTCGGCATTCCCCGGGTGGCCCTGGAAGACGTGGAGATCGGCGGGGTACGGATCCGGACGGGCGACTTCGTCCATGTGTCGTACCTGACGGCGAACCGCGACCCGAAGCGCTTCCCGGACCCCGACGCCATCGACCCGGACCGGCCGGCCCTACCCCACATGACCTTCGGCTGGGGCGGACACCGGTGCATCGCCGCGCCGCTGGCGATCGCGGAACTGGAGGTGGCGATCGGGCGGCTGGTGGAACGGTTTCCGGGACTGCGGCTGGCCGTGCCCGCGGAGGAAGTGCGCTGGGACACCGAGACCATCCGGCGCTTCCCGATCGAGCTGCCCGTGGCCTGGTAGGCCGCCCGCGACGGACGGCCCGGCGGAATCCGCCCGGCCCCCTGAACACCGTCTATCCCAGCAGCGCGTACACCGTGGAGGCGCGGGCCGCGGGCTCGGTCGCGCCCTCTGCCGTCATCGTGATGTCCGCGAACGCCATCCGCTTGCCCAACTTCGAGATCCGCGCGTCGATCACTACGTCCGCGCCGGTCACCGCGCGCTGGAAGGTGGTCGACTGCTGGACCGTCGTCATCGGGACGAAGGCGCCGCGGGCCGAGGACACGGCGATCACGGTCGCGGTGTCGGCCGCGGCCATCAGCGCCTGGCCGGACAGGGCGCCACCCTCCCGGGCGAGCCGGTCCGACCAGGGGAGGCGCAGGACGGCGTGGAGATCGCCCGTTTCCACGACGGAGAGGCCGAGCTCCAGCACCCAGGGGGCGAAGTTGTCGGCAAGGATCTTGTCGGCGTCGGCCGGCGTAAGCGTCATGTGCCGATGGTGGGGGCGCCCGTGCCTCGATGTCCACGTCATGCGCGCATGAGCCGCGGCCTGTCCGGGCGTACCTCAGGGACGTGAGCGGGTGAGGGGGCCACGGACCCGGCCCCGCACCTCGTGACGAAGGCTCCGTGCTGCGGCGGCGCCGGGCCGGCACCGGACACCGCCGCTTCACTACGTCCGCGGCAGAGCGCCCCGCGGTTCCACCGCGCATGGCGATTGCTTTGCCGGTCAGTCGTCGCCGCGCGGCACCTCGTCCGGGACGACGGAGACGATGGCGATCGTCTGCGGTGGCGGCTGAGGCGTGTAGACATACGCGACAGCAAGGCCAGGCATTCCCTCGCGGCCTTCGACTCGCGTCTTGTAGACCTCTACGTTTCCCTGCATCCGGACAAGGACGCCGATGCGCGGGGCGCGCTCCAGCTCACGCCGGAGAGCTTCGACCGCGTCCTCGGCGACCGTCCCGTACGTCTTTACTCGCTGCTGCGCACGATTCGTGACCACGGCGATGATGTCCGTGGTGCCGCTCACCGAGACGTCTCCTGATCGCCTGCCTTGAGCCGCCGCGAAAGGTCGACACCTTCTGCCAGAGCCGCCTCGAAATCGGGATCGGAGTGCAGCAGGATGCGGCCGCGATAGTCGCGGATGACCTCCGCGACCGCCCGCAGGTCCGTCTCGGTGGAGATGTTGAGGGCGTGGTCGAGGTCCTTCTCGAAATTCTCCCGGTCGCCGGGAAAGCCACGCCCCTGGCGCAGGGCAGCCCTCACGTCGCCGATGGTGTGCAGTGAGGGAAGTGCGCCCGGCGGGGCGTGCCGGTCGGGCTGAGTACTCATCGTGGCGCGTCCTTTCTGCTGGGGTCGACGCTACTCGCCTCCTGGGGAGCCTGCGCATGCTTGTGGAGCAGTGCCCCCGAGAAGTGCGAACCGCTCACGTCCCGCTCGGCCACGCCACGCTCTCCGCCCACGAGACGTCGTGGCGACTCCTCGCACGGGCGAGTGCCGGCCGCCGCCGAGATCGCCGCGCGTCAAGGCCGCCACACGCCGCGGCCCCTCACCGGGGGCCGCGGCTTTGTCGCGTCACGCCCCCGCCCACAGCCCCTCGGGCGTCAGCCCCAGCAGCTCGATGGCGTTCCCGCGCACGATCCGGTCCACCACATCCGGCGCCAGATGCCCCATCTGGGCCTCGCCGACCTCCCGCGACTTGGGCCAGGTGGAGTCCGAGTGCGGATAGTCCGTCTCGTACAGGACGTTGCCGACGCCGATCGCGTCCAGGTTCCTCAGGCCGAAGGCATCGTCGAAGAAGCACCCGTAGACATGCTCGGCGAAGAGCTCGGAGGGTGGTCGCAGGACCTTGTCCGCGACGCCGCCCCAGCCGCGGTTCTCCTCCCACACCACGTCCGCGCGCTCCAGGATGTACGGGATCCAGCCGATCTGGCCCTCCGCGTACATGATCCTCAGATTGGGGAAGCGCTCGAACTTGCCGCTCATCAGCCAGTCGACCATCGAGAAGCAGCAGTTGGCGAAGGTGATGGTCGAGCCGACGGCCGGCGGGGCGTCCGCGGAGGTCGAGGGCATCCTGGACGAGGATCCGATGTGCATGGCGACGACCGTGCCGGTCTCGTCGCACGCCGCGAGGAACGGGTCCCATGCGTCGGTGTGGATGGACGGGAGTCCCAGATGCGGGGGTATCTCGGAGAACGCCACCGCCCGCACCCCGCGCGCCGCGTTGCGCCGTACCTCCGCGGCGGCCAGCTCGGCGTCCCACAGGGGAATCAGCGTGAGCGGGATCAGCCGGCCCTGCGCGTCCGGCCCGCACCACTCCTCCACCATCCAGTCGTTGTACGCGCGGACCCCGAGCAGCCCGAGCTCACGGTCCTTCGCCTCGGTGAAGGTCTGCCCGCAGAAGCGCGGGAAGGTGGGGAAGCAGAGCGCCGACTGGACGTGGTTGACGTCCATGTCGGCGAGCCGGTCCGGAACGCTGTAGGAACCCGGTCGCATCTGCTCGTACGTGATGACTTCCAGCCTGATCTCGTCGCGGTCGTAGCCGACGGCGGTGTCGAGCCGGGTGAGCGGACGGTGCAGATCCTCGTACACCCACCAGTCCCCGATCGGCCCGTCGTCCCCGGGGAGGCCCATGACCGGGGCGAACTTGCCGCCCAGGAAGGTCATTTCCTTCAGCGGTGCCCGGACGATGCGCGGGCCGTGGTCCTGGTACTTCGACGGGAGCCGGTCCCGCCAGACGTTGGGGGGCTCCACCGTGTGGTCGTCCACCGAGATGATCTTCGGGAAGGTCTCCATGCGTTCCACGGTAGCGCTGATCTGACGGTCCGTCAGCTCCCTGGTCCCGGCCGGTCGGCGGTTGTCGGCGGTATCCGGCAGATCCTGTGCAGAGAGTCACCCACTGCTGACGAGTCGGGCCCGCACAAGGCAGACTGTCGGGGGCGATACCGGTGCGACACCGGCGATACCAGCGCTACGGGCAGCATGCAGGGGGAAGCTATGCACCGCGAGGACGGGCCCTCCGCTCAGGCACGCGTTCCGGAGCAACGCACTCCGGAACGGCCGGGCGGCGGCAGCGACCTGCGCTTCAGCGTGCTCGGACCCGTGCGCGCCTGGCGGAACGGCGAAGCCCTGCCGTCCGGTTCGCCGCAGCAGCGCGCCCTGCTGGCCGCCCTGCTGCTGCGCGAGGGCCGCACCGCCACGGCCGCCGAGCTGATCGACGCGATCTGGGGCGAGGAGCCGCCTTCGCAGGCCCTCGCGGCGGTACGGACGTACGCCTCACGGCTGCGCAAGGTGCTGGACCCGGGCGTCCTCCTCAGCGAATCCGGCGGATATGCGATCCGCACCCCCTCCGACGCGCTCGATCTGCATGTCGCGCAGGAACTCGTCGCCGAGGCGGAGAAGGCGCGTGCCGGCGGCGACCGCTGCCAGGCGCGCGTACTGATCAACAAGTCGCTCGGACTGTGGGACGGCGAGCCGCTCGCGTCCGTCCCCGGCCTGTACGCCGAGACCCAGCGGGCCCGCCTGGAGGAGTGGCGGCTCCAGCTCCTGGAGACCCGCCTGGAGATGGACCTCGACGTCGGCTGCCACGCGGAAGCCGTCTCCGAGCTCACGGCCCTCACCGCCGCGCACCCGCTGCGGGAGCGGCTGCGCGAACTGCTGATGCTCGCCCTCTACCGCAGCGGGCGCCAGGCGGAGGCGCTCGCCGTCTACGCCGACACGCGCCGGCTGCTCGCCGACGAGCTCGGCGTCGACCCGCGCCCCGAACTGTCCCGGCTCCAGCAGCGCATCCTCCAGGCCGACGCGGAACTGGCCCGTCCGGTCGAGGAGCCCGCGCCGAGCGCGCCGCAGCCCGCCCGGCCCGCCCAGCTCCCGGCCACGGTCCCCGACTTCACCGGACGCGCCGCGTTCGTACGGGAACTCGGCGCGCGGCTGGCCGCCGCCGAAGGGTCCGTCATGGCCGTCTCCGCACTCGCCGGCATCGGCGGCGTCGGCAAGACCACCCTCGCCGTGCACGTCGCCCACGAGGCCAGGCCGCACTTCCCGGACGGGCAGCTCTACGTCGACCTGCAGGGCGCGGGCGCTCGGGCCGCCGAACCGGAGACGGTACTGGGCGCGTTCCTGCGGGCCCTGGGCACCGCGGACTCCGCGATTCCGGACTCGCTCGACGAGCGGGCGGCGCTGTTCCGCTCGCTGCTCGACGGCCGCCGCGTGCTCGTCCTGCTGGACAACGCCCGCGACGCCGCGCAGATCAGGCCCCTGCTGCCCGGCACGGCCGGCTGCGCCGCCCTGATCACCAGCCGCGTCCGCATGGTCGACCTGGCCGGCGCGCACCTCGTGGACCTCGACGTCATGTCCCCGGAGGAGGCGCTCCAGCTCTTCACCCGGATCGTGGGCGCGGAGCGCGTCTCGGCCGAGCGCGAGGCCGCCCTGGACGTCGTCGCCGCCTGCGGCTTCCTCCCGCTCGCCATCCGTATCGCGGCCTCCCGGCTCGCGGCCCGCCGCACCTGGACCGTGTCCGTACTGGCGGCGAAGCTCGCCGACGAACGCCGCAGACTCGACGAGCTCCAGGCCGGCGACCTCGCCGTCAAGGCCACCTTCGAACTCGGCTACGGCCAGCTGGAACCCGCCCAGGCCCGCGCCTTCCGCCTCCTCGGCCTCGCCGACGGCCCGGACATCTCCCTGGCCGCGGCGGCCGCGGTCCTCGGCCTGTCGCCCCAGGACACCGAGGACCTGCTGGAGGCCCTCGTCGACACGTCCCTCCTGGAGTCGGCGGCGCCGGGGCGGTACCGGTACCACGACCTGGTGCGGCTCTACGCGCGCGCGTGCGCTGGGGTCACCCATGCCGAAGGCCAGGGGAGGGACGAGCAGCCGGCCCCGGGGACCGAAGGTCCCGACGAGCGGGAGGCGGCGCTGTCGCGGCTGCTGGACTTCTATCTGGCGACGGCGGCGGGGGTGTACGCGCTGGAGCGCCCGGGAGACCGGACGGTCGAGCACTTGGAGCTCACTCGTTGGCCGGGCCTGACGTTCGACGAGGGCGCGGAAGCCCTCGACTGGCTGCACGCGGAAGCCGGGGGCATCCTGGCCTGTGTCCCTCAGTCCCTCGGACCCGACAGCCTGCGGCGGGCGGTGGACCTCCTGCTGAGTGCCAAGGATCTGGCGGAGTCCGGTGCGAGCTCCCTCCGCTACGAAGCCGCGGCGACGGCGGCGCGGGACGCCGCCGCCACGGTCGGCGACGCACACGCAGAAGCCCGCGCCCGTGTCACCCTCGCCCAGGTGCACAACTCGGTGGGCCGCTTCGAGGAGGCCCGTCTGGAGGCCATGCGCGCCTCGGAGCTCCAGAAGGTGGCGAACGATCCCTGGACCGGCAGCAACGCCCCCAACGAGCTGGGGATCGTCGCCAACTGCACCAACCAGTACGCCGAGGGAGAGGCGTTCCTGCTGAAGGCGGTCGAGGCCTTCCGCGCCGACCACAACAGGCCCGGAGAGGCCAGCGCGCTGTGCAATCTCTCCCGAGTCGTCGCCTCCATGGGTCGCACGACCGACGCGGTGGATCTCGCGCGTCAGGGCGTCGCCATATACGACGAGTTGGGACTCACGCTCCGGCTCGCCAACGCGCGCTACGCACTCGGCATCGTGCTCACCCAGGCCGCGCGTGCGGCGGAGGCACTGGAGCAACTCCTCGAGGCACTCAAGGTGTTCAACGACACCCGGCAGCGTCTGTGGGAGGGAACCACACACTTCCGTATCGCTCAGGTGCACCTCTCGGTACGGCGTCCGGCGAACGCGGCGCAGCACGCCGAACAGGCGCTCGCAACCGGCTGCATAGGTGGCGACTGGATGCAGGCCAACGCGCTGACTCTGCTGGGGAAGTCGCTGCACAGCCTCGGCCAGGTCGACCGTGCGCGCGCCTGCTGGCGTGAAGCGCTCACGATCTATGAGGAGTCGGGCGGCCCTGAAGCGGATGAGGTCCGCGGCCTCCTCACACCCGTCCGGGCGGCATGACGCCCCCGCGGCGGGCGTTCATCGAACGTTTATGAGCACCTGTCAGCCTCTGTATGTCGATCCGTCGCGTCGGGGGGCAGACGGTCGCCATGGACCTCACGGCTAAGGTGAGCGTCCCCGTAACGCCCGCTCGGCGGCCCTCGGGGGAGTTGCCGAGCGGGCGTTCACCACTCAACACCGTCACTGGGGAGCACGACGATGAGCGATGCAGCGAAGAACGAAGAAATCACCACGATGGACAGCCACTCCCCGGCCCCGCCGGCCAAGGGCGGCCAGGGCACGGACCTGACGACTCAGGACAGCCACTCGCCGGTCCCGCCGGTCACCACGATGGACAGCCACTCCCCGACGCCGCCGGCCAAGGGCGGCCAGGGCACGGACCTGACGACTCAGGACAGCCACTCGCCGGTCCCGCCGGCGCTCAAGCG
>NZ_JBSGZO010000273.1:0-11430 GCF_053611045.1 Streptomyces sp. NPDC054841
CTGGATTCGGGCGGCCGCGGGTGCTCGAATCGGAATGTGAAGGACACCGACTCAGCCCCGAGCCCCGATGCCGAAGGCACGCCCGTCGGGCGGCGTCTGGTGCTCTCGGTCCTCGGCCTCGGCGCCGCAGGCGTCGCCGCCGCCCCGTATCTGCAGCGCGGCCTCGAAGCCTTCCTCGGCTCGGTCGCGGACAAGGACCCCACCAAGCTCACCGGGCTGCTCCCGAACGGCGGCGGCTTCCGCTACTACTCGGTCGCCGCATCCGTACCGCACAAGAACGGGAAGAACTACCGCCTCACCGTCGACGGACTGGTCGAGCGGCCCACGACGTACACACTGGACGCCCTGCGGGCGCTGCCGCAGACCCGCATCGTGCGCGACGTGCAGTGCGTCACCGGCTGGCGCGTCCCCGACACCGCGTTCGAGGGCGTGAGACTCTCGGACCTGCTGGACGCGGCCGGGGTGCGGCCCGAGGCCCGGGCCATCCGGTTCACCTGCTTCGACGGCACGTACAGCGAGAGCCTCACCCTCGACCAGGCCCGTCGCTCCGACGTCCTGGTCTGCCTGCGTATGCAGGACAAGCCGCTCAGCCACTCGCACGGCGGCCCGGTGCGTCTCTACATCGCGCCCATGTACTTCTACAAGTCGGCGAAATGGCTCTCCGGAATCTCCCTGACCTCCGAAGTGCAGCCCGGTTACTGGGAGGAGAGAGGCTATGACGTCGACGCCTGGGTCGGCCGGTCCAACGGCCGCGACGACGCCCCCACCGTCTGAACGCCCGGTTCCGGTACGGCGGTTCAGCCGTGCCGAGCGCTGGGTGCACCGCACCACTGCGGCCCTGATGCTGCTGTGCGTCGCGACCGCGGCCGCACTGTACGTCCCCGGAATCGCCGAACTCGTCGGCCGCCGCCATCTCGTGGTGACCCTGCACGAGTGGTCGGGACTGCTGCTGCCCGCACCGTTCCTGCTGGGGCTGGCTTCGCGCGCGTTCCGGGCGGATCTGGGGCGGCTCAACCGCTTCGGTCCGCACGACCGGACGTGGCTGCGGGCCGTACGGCGCCGGGACCATCGGCCGTCCTCCCGTCCGGCGGGCAAGTTCAACGCCGGACAGAAGATCTACGCGGCCTGGATCGCGGGCGCGGTGCTGGTGATGCTCGGCACGGGGCTGCTGATGTGGTTCACGCATCTCGCCCCGCTGGTGTGGCGTACGAGCGCGACCTTCGTGCACGACTGGCTGGCGCTCACCATCGGCCTCGTCCTCATCGGTCACATCGGAATGGCGCTCGCCGACCCGGAGGCACGCCGTGGCATGCGCACCGGGTCGGTCGAGCGGCCGTGGGCCCGTCGGGAACACCCGCTGTGGGACCCGGACAAGGACTGACGGCTGACGGCTGACGGCTGACCGCTGACGACTGGCGCCCGGAGGGGCCGCGGCACCAGGGAGAAGGGGCTACAGCACCAGGGAGAGCAGCAGCACGAAGGCGATGCCGACCACCGAGATGATGGTCTCCATCACCGACCAGGTCTTGATCGTCTGGCCGACGCTCATCCCGAAGTACTCCTTCACCAGCCAGAATCCGGCGTCGTTGACGTGGCTGAAGAAGAGCGAACCGGCACCGATCGCCAGCACCAGCAGCGCCGCCTCGGCGGTGCCCATGCCGGCGGCGAGCGGGGCGACCAGACCGGCGGCGGAGATCGTCGCCACGGTCGCCGAACCGGTCGCCAGCCGGATCGCCACCGCGATCAGCCAGGCCAGCAGCAGCGTCGGGATCGCCCAGTTCTTGGAGAAGTCCAGGATCATCTGGCCGACGCCGATGTCGATCAGCGTCGTCTTGAAGCCGCCGCCGGCGCCCACGATCAGCAGCACGCCCGCGATCGGGGCGAGGGACTTCTCGACCGTGGAGGCGATCCGGCCCTTGCTGAAGCCGGCGGCCCGGCCGAGCGTGAACATGCCCACGATCACGGCCGAGAGCAGGGCGATCAGCGGCGAGCCGACGACGTCGGTGACGCGCTGAACCGGGTTCTCGGGGTCGTCGACGACGATCTCGACCAGGGCGTTGGCCATCATGAGGACGACCGGCAGCAGCACGGTGGAGACGGTGGCGGCGAAGCTGGGCCGCTTCTCCAGGTTTTCCCAGGAGCGCTCGGCGGGGGCCTGGGAGGAACCTCCGGAGGAGAACGTCACCCCGTCCGGAGCCTGGATGTCGACCCAGCGGGCGGCGTACTTGGAGAACACCGGACCGGCGATGATCACCGTGGGTACGGCGACGACCAGGCCGAGCGCCAGGGTGACACCCAGGTTGGCGCCGATGGCGTCGATCGCGACCAGCGGGCCGGGGTGCGGCGGGATGAGGCCGTGCATCACCGACAGGCCCGCGAGGGCCGGGATGCCGATCCGCATCAGCGAGTAGTTGCCCCGCTTGGCGACCATCAGCACCACGGGGATCAGCAGGACGATGCCGACCTCGAAGAAGAGCGGGAGCCCGATGACCGACGCGATCAGCACCATCGCCCAGGGCATGGACCGGCCGCTCGCCTTCGCGAGGATCGTGTCCACGATCTGGTCCGCGCCACCCGAGTCGGCGAGCAGCTTGCCGAGTATCGCGCCGAGCGCGATGAGCACGCCGACGCCCGCGACGGTGGTGCCGAGGCCCTTGGTGAAGGACTCGATGGTCTTCTCCAGCGGAGCTCCGGCGAGGGCGCCCAGCGCCAGCGAGCCGATCGTCAGTGCCAGAAAGGCATGCAGTTTGAACTTGGTGATGAGCACGACGATGACGGCGATGCCCGCGAGAACGGCGATGCCCAGCTGTGCGTTGCCCGCCGAGGTGATCGGTTCGGTGGCGTCCGCTGCCAGCATCTCGACGCTGAGACTGGTCACGTGATTCCTTAGCTTTCGAGCCGGCGCAGCGCGGCGACGGCTCGCTCGGTGATTTCTTCGGGGGAGCCGGTGACGTCGACACAGACGCCGGCCTCGTCCTCCTGCAGCGGCTGCAGGGTGGCGAACTGCGATGCGAGCAGCGCGGTGGGCATGAAGTGCCCCTTGCGCTCGGCCATCCGCCGCTCGATCAGCGTACGGTCGCCGGTCAGGTGCAGGAAGACGGCATCGGGTGCGGCGGCGCGCAGGCGGTCCCGGTAGACCCGCTTGAGCGCGGAGCTGGCGACCACGCCGCCCAGGCCCGCCCTGCCGTGCGCCCACTGCCCGATCGCGTCGAGCCAGGGCGCCCGGTCCGCGTCGTCCAGCGGGACGCCGGCCGACATCTTGGCGATGTTGGCCGCGGGATGGAAGTCGTCGCCTTCGGCGTACGGAACGCCCAGGCGTTCGGCGAGCAGGGGTCCGATCGTGGTCTTGCCGGTCCCTGCCACGCCCATCACTACGACGACGTGGGGGGTGCTCATGGGTGCCTCGCTGTCTTCTTCGACATCGGTCCGACGTCATCGACATGGGTCCGGGCACGGATCCGGCAGCGGTCCGACGTCGAGCCGTCGCGCTACTGAAACGCATTAGGTATGACTTATTCAAGAGGTTGAGATGTAAACGTCATACTTATTGTTCGTCTTGCTCGCCGGCCCGCCCCGTAGGCTTGGGCCATGACCACAGAGGGCCACGGGCTGCACACACACGTCCTCGACAGCCTCGGCCTGGCGATCACCGCGGGTGAGTACCCGCCGGGCAATGTGCTCCGCACCGACGAGCTGGCCGAGCGCTTCGACGTCTCGCGCACCGTCGTCCGTGAAGTGGTCCGCGTCCTGGAGTCGATGCACCTGGTGGAATCCCGGCGCCGCGTCGGCGTGACCGTACGCCCCACAGCGGAGTGGAACGTCTACGACCCGCGCGTCATCCGCTGGCGGCTCGCCGGTGCCGACCGCCCCCGCCAGCTGCGTTCACTGACCGTGCTGCGTTCCGCGATCGAGCCGGTCGCCGCCGGGCTCGCCGCCCGCAACGCCACCCCCGAGCAGTGCGCGGCGCTCACCGAGTGCGCGCTCGGCATGGTCGCCACCTCCCGCGGCCATCAGCTGGAGGCGTATCTGGAGCACGACATCGCCTTCCACCGGATCGTGCTCAACGCCTCCGGCAACGAGATGTTCGCCCGGCTCGGCGATGTCGTCGCCGAGGTCCTCGCCGGCCGCACCCACCACCAAGTGATGTTCGAGAACCCGGACCCGGCCGCCGTGACCCTCCATGTGCAGGTCGCCGAAGCCGTTCGCGAAGGCGACGCAGCCCGGGCCGAGACCCTTACGCGGGAGATCGCCTTCGGGGCGCTCCAGGAGCTGGACGTACTCGCCCCCTGAGGATCATGGCGTCCTTGCTTCACCTTGTCGCAACCTCTGAAATACCTCAGATCTGTATCTGAGTGAGGTGCGCCACTGCCAAAATCCCAGGGTTGCCGTGACTATGAGCTTTCGGGCCTTCTGCGCCCCCGAGGCCGAGCCGTGGTGACTGTCTTCCTCACCACGGAAGGCCGCCGGCATCTGACCGGGTACCGCACACCCCCTCACGAAGGCGAACACCTACATGAGTGACCGCACCATGACTGCGGCCGATACGCCCGTCGCCGGGCCTCCGGCAACCGGCTCCCCCCACGTAGACGCCGGTGACGCCGGGTACCGCAAGGACCTCAAGTCGCGGCACATCAACATGATCGCCATCGGCGGCGCCATCGGTACGGGCCTCTTCCTCGGCGCCGGCGGACGCATGGCCAACGCCGGCCCCTCGCTCTTCATCGCCTACGCGGTCTGTGGCGTCTTCGCCTTCTTCGTCGTGCGCGCGCTCGGCGAGCTCGTGCTCTACCGGCCCTCCTCCGGTGCCTTCGTCTCGTACGCCCGTGAGTTCATGGGCGAGAAGGGCGCCTACACCGCCGGCTGGCTGTACTTCCTGAACTGGTCGACCACCGCCATCGCCGACATCACCGCGGCCGCGACCTACGCTCACTTCTGGGCGATGTTCAGCGACATCCCGCAGTGGGTGCTCGCCCTCATCGCCCTCGCCGTGGTCCTCACCGCCAACCTCATCTCGGTGAAGTACTTCGGCGAGATGGAGTTCTGGTTCGCGATCATCAAGGTCGCCGCGCTGGTGATCTTCATGCTCATCGGCATCTACCTCGTCGTCACCCAGCACGAGGTCGGCGGCCACACCCCCGGCCTGGCCACCATCACCGACAACGGCGGCGTCTTCCCGACCGGTGTCATGCCGATGCTGCTGCTGATCCAGGGTGTCGTCTTCGCCTACGCCTCCGTCGAGCTGTGCGGCGTCGCCGCCGGTGAGACCGAGAACCCCGAGAAGATCATGCCGAGGGCGATCAACTCGATCATGTGGCGCGTCGGCCTCTTCTACGTCGGCTCGGTCGTCCTGCTCGCCCTGCTGCTGCCGTACACCGCCTACACCGGCGACCAGAGCCCGTTCGTCACCGTCTTCGACAAGCTCGGCATCCCGGGCGCGGCCGGCGTGATGAACCTCGTCGTGCTCACCGCAGCCCTGTCCAGCCTGAACTCCGGCCTGTACTCGACCGGCCGCATCCTGCGCTCGATGTCGATGTCCGGCTCGGCGCCCAGGTTCACCGGTGTGATGAACAAGGGCGGCGTGCCCTACGGCGGCATCCTGCTCACCGCGGGCTTCGGTGTCCTCGGCGTGGTCCTGAACTACGTCATGCCGGGCGACGCCTTCGAACTGGTGCTGAACTTCGCCTCCATCGGCATCATCGGCACCTGGGGCATGATCATGGTCTGCTCGCTGCTGTTCTGGAACCGCTCCAAGGACGGCCGCGTCACCCGCCCCGGCTACCAGCTGCCCTGGGCTCCGTTCACCCAGATCATCACCCTGGTCTTCCTCGCCTCCGTGCTGGTCCTGATGTGGATGGACGGCGGCATCAGCCGCACCACGGTGAACTGCCTCCCGCTGATCGCGCTCGCGCTCGTCGGTGGCTGGTTCGTCGTCCGCAAGAAGGTCAAGCGGATCGCCGCCGGACACAAGCAGCTCTGACGCCACCGCGTCCCGGTACGCGCTGCACGGAAGGCCCCCGCGGGACATCCCGCGGGGGCCTCGCCGTTTCGGCGGCGGCCTTCGGGAGCGGTTTCGGGAATCAGGAGTGGTTTCGTGAAGTAGGAGCGGTTCCGGGAATCAGGAGTGGTTCCGGGAATCAGGAGTGGTTTCGGGAATAGTGGGGCGGGACAGCTGTACGCGGAAGTCCCCGAGGAAGGGAAGCACTGCGATGGCGCAGCAGGTCCAGGGGGTCGTCGCCCCCGGCAGGAACGAACCCGTGCGGGTCGAGACGATCGTGATCCCCGACCCCGGCCCCGGCGAAGCCGTGGTGAAGATCCAGGCATGCGGGGTCTGTCACACCGACCTCCACTACAAGCAGGGCGGCATCAACGACGACTTCCCCTTCCTCCTCGGCCATGAGGCCGCGGGCGTCGTGGAGTCGACCGGCCCGGACGTCAGCGACGTCGCCCCCGGCGACTTCGTGATCCTCAACTGGCGCGCGGTCTGCGGCCGCTGCCGGGCCTGCCGGCGCGGCAGGCCCTGGTACTGCTTCGACACCCACAACGCCCGGCAGAAGATGACGCTGGGCGACGGGACGGAGCTTTCGCCTGCTCTCGGCATCGGTGCCTTCGCCGAGAAGACGCTGGTCGCCGCCGGCCAGTGCACCAAGGTCGACCCGTCGGTCTCCCCGGCCGTGGCGGGCCTGCTGGGCTGCGGAGTGATGGCGGGCATCGGCGCCGCCCTCAACACCGGAAACGTCAGCCGTGGCGACTCGGTCGCCGTCATCGGCTGCGGTGGCGTCGGCGACGCGGCGATCGTCGGCTCCCGGCTCGCCGGAGCCGCCCGGATCATCGCCGTCGACATCGACGACCGCAAGCTGGAGACCGCCCGCTCCATGGGCGCCACCCACACCGTCAACTCCCGCACCACCGACCCCGTCGAGGCGATCCGCGAACTCACCGGGGGCTTCGGCGCCGACGTCGTCATCGAGGCCGTCGGCCGCCCCGAGACGTACCAGCAGGCCTTCTACGCCCGCGACCTGGCGGGCACGACCGTTCTCGTCGGCGTTCCGACGCCCGAGATGAAGCTCGAACTCCCGCTCCTCGACGTCTTCGGCCGCGGCGGCGCGCTCAAGTCCTCCTGGTACGGCGACTGCCTGCCGTCCCGCGACTTCCCCATGCTCATCGATCTCCACCAGCAGGGCCGCATCGACCTCGCGGCCTTCGTCACCGAGACCATCGGCCTCGGCGACATCGAGAAGGCCTTCGCCCGGATGCACGAGGGCGATGTCCTGCGCTCGGTGGTGATGCTGTGACCGGCACGGTCACCACGCCGAAAGCCGCAGCCCGCTCTCGAACCGGCACTCCCGCCCGCTGAGCGGGTCGGTGAACTCCAGGGCCCGCGCGAGCAGCTGCAACGGCCGCCGGTAGTCCTCCGGCCCGTCCGCACGGACCACGGGATACACCGGATCATCGAGGATGGGCAGCCCCAGGGCGTTCATGTGCACCCGCAGCTGATGGGTACGGCCGGTGGCCGGCAGCAGCCGGTACCGGCCGAGGGCCTGTCTTCCGGATCTTGCCGGGCTCGCGTGCCCTGGCCCGCCGCGGTGCTCCAGCAGCTCGATCCGGCTCTCGCTGTTCGGCTCGCCCGCCACCTCCCGGGCGGCCTGCACCCCGCGATCCTTCTCGATCCGGCTGCGCACGGTGACGGGCAGCGCCACCCCGGGGTCGTACGGAGCCACAGCCTCGTACTCCTTGCGCACCCGCCGGTCCCGGAACAGCGTCTGGTACGCGCCGCGGTCCTCGGGCCGTACGACGAACAGCACGAGCCCCGCCGTCAGCCGGTCCAGCCGGTGCGCGGGCTGCAGCTCCGGCAGCTCGAGATCACGGCGCAGCCGGGCCAGCGCGGTCTCGGTGATGTGCCGGCCGCGCGGAGTCGTCGCGAGGAAGTGCGGCTTGTCGGCGATCACCACATGAGCGTCCCGGTACACGATCCCGATCTCGAACGGGACGCGCTGCTCGGCCGCGAAATCCCGGTGGAACCAGAGATACCGTCCGGCCCTGTACGGCTCCTCGGCGGCAACCGGCCCGTCCGCCGAGACGAACCGCTCCTCCCGCAGCATGGCATCCACCCGCTCGGCCCCGACCGCCCCCGCGAACCGCCCGACGAGATGATCCCGTACGGTCCGCCAGGTCCCGTCCGGATCGGCGGGCAGCCGGATCCGCACCGGGTCGATCCCGTCGCGCTGCGCCAGCGGCGCCACCGGGGCGGCCCGTCTCCTGCGTCCCACGGCTAGAGCACCCGCCTCCGTACGGTCCCGCAAAAACAAAAAACCCCAGCTGAGCTGGGGTTCGATGCTGGTGTCCGAGGGGGGACTTGAACCCCCACGCCCGATAAAGGGCACTAGCACCTCAAGCTAGCGCGTCTGCCATTCCGCCACCCGGACCAGGTGTCTGTCTTGCGGCCCTGGGCCGTTCCGACGTGGAAAACCATAGCAAACATTCGGAGTGCCCGATCACGCCCCCTGTCCGCCCCCTGTCCGCCCCCTGTCCGGCCTCTGTCCGGCCTCTGTCCGGCCCCTGTCCGGCCTCTGTCCGTCCCCTTCTCCGTCCCCTCTCCGTTTCCGTCCGCCCTCTGCCCACCCCCGCGCCACCCGCCCCGCACCTCGTCCCGTTTCGGGCGTGTGTCATCACCCGGGCACCCTTTGGCGCGAGCCGGGGTCGCGGGAGGATGAGGGCGGACCACCAGAGCGACAGTGGGAGGAAACAGCGTGAGCGAGTCGCACACCGCCCGGAGGATCTCCGGCGAGGACGAGGTCGTCGACCTCTGTCGCGATCTGATCCGGATCGACACCAGCAACTACGGCGACCACTCCGGCCCGGGGGAGCGGGCGGCCGCCGAGTACGTGGCGGAGAAGCTCGCCGAGGTCGGCCTGGAGCCCAAGATCATCGAGTCGCACCGGGGCCGGGCCTCCACCGTGGCGAGGATCGAGGGCGAGGACCCGTCCCGGCCGGCGCTGCTCATCCACGGCCACACCGACGTCGTACCGGCCAACGCCGACGACTGGACCCACCACCCCTTCTCCGGGGAGATCGCCGACGGCTGCGTCTGGGGCCGTGGCGCGGTGGACATGAAGGACATGGACGCGATGACCCTCGCGGTCGTACGGGACCGGCTGCGCAGCGGCCGCAAGCCGCCGCGCGACGTGGTGCTGGCGTTCCTCGCGGACGAGGAGGCGGGCGGTGCGTACGGGGCCAGGTATCTGGTCGACAAGCACCCGGGGCTCTTCGAGGGCGTGACCGAGGCGATCAGCGAGGTCGGCGGCTTCTCCTTCACCGTCAACGAGCAGCTGCGGCTCTACCTCATCGAGACGGCCCAGAAGGGCATGCACTGGATGAAGCTGACCGTGGACGGCAGCGCCGGGCACGGCTCGATGATCCACAAGGACAACGCGATCACCGAGCTTTCCGAGGCCGTGGGACGGCTCGGGCGGCACAAGTTCCCGGTGCGGGTCACCAAGACCCTCCGGCACTTCCTCGACGAGCTCGGCGACGCTCTCGGCACCGAGCTCGACCCGGAGAACATGGACGACACGCTCGCCAAGCTCGGTGGCATCGCCAAGCTGATCGGCGCCTCACTGCAGAACACCGCCAACCCGACCCAGCTGGGTGCGGGCTACAAGGTGAACGTCATCCCCGGGCAGGCGACCGCGCACGTCGACGGCCGGTTCCTGCCGGGATACGAGGAGGAGTTCCTCGCCGATCTCGACCGGATCCTGGGGCCCCGGGTCAAGCGCGAGGACGTCCACGCCGACAAGGCGCTGGAGACTTCCTTCGACGGGGCGCTGGTGGAGGCGATGCAGACGGCCCTGGTCGCCGAGGACCCGATCGCGCGCGCCGTTCCGTACATGCTGTCCGCCGGCACCGACGCCAAGTCCTTCGACGACCTGGGTATCCGTTGCTTCGGCTTCGCGCCGCTCAAGCTGCCCCCGGAGCTGGACTTCGCGGGCATGTTCCACGGCGTGGACGAGCGGGTGCCGGTGGACGGTCTGAAGTTCGGGGTGCGGGTACTGGACCGTTTCCTCGACGCGAGCTGAGGGAGCGGCGACTAAACCGCTCGATCTGCTGAAACGAAACTCCAGCATTCGTCCACGCGTGCGTATTTGACTGAAAAGAGTGAATGGGACCATAAGCTAGTAGCCCCATTAACCCCTCCTCGTTACAGGTGTGCGGCCCGCGGCTGGGACCGCATTGCCAACAAGGAGGAATAATGATCAAGAAGGTCGTCGCTGCTGCGGCTGCCACTGGTGGTCTGGTTCTCGCGGGTGCGGGCATGGCCGTCGCAGACTCGGGCGCGCAGGGTGCCGCCGTGCATTCCCCGGGTGTGCTTTCGGGCAATGTCATCCAGGCGCCCATCCACGTCCCGGTGAACGTCTGCGGCAACACGGTCTCCGTGATCGGGCTGCTGAACCCCGCCTTCGGCAACGTCTGTGTCAACGACTGACGTTGAGTCTTGCCCCGTGAGGGAGTGACCCCGGCGGCCTCGGAGTGCGCGCCATGCACTCCGGGGCCGCCCGTGTTCCACCCCCGGGCGAGGCGCCCGGGGTAATCCGGAAGTCAGAAGGCAGGAAACCAGCTATGCGACAGGTCGCGCGAAAAGGCCTGATCACCGCGGCGGCCGCGGGCAGCGTGCTCGCCGCCCTCAGTGGTGGCTACGCGCACGCGGACTCGGGCGCCGAGGGGGGCGCGTCGAATTCCCCGGGGGTGCTTTCCGGGAATTCGGTCCAGGCTCCGGTGCATGTGCCGGTCAACATCTGCGGCAACACCGTGAACGTCATCGGGCTGCTCAACCCCGCGTTCGGGAACAACTGCGCCAATACGTCGGACCACGGCGGAGGTGCCCACGCCGAGGGCGGCACGGCGAACTCTCCCGGAGTCGCCTCCGGCAACAGCGTCCAGGTGCCCGTCGATGTGCCCGTCAACGCGTGCGGGAACAGCGTGACGATCGGCGGCCTCGGCAACGGCGCGTTCGGCAACGACTGCGCCAACGGCTCGGACGGGAACAACCCCGGGGAGCCGGGAGAGCCCGGAGAGCCCGGGGAACCTGGTGAGCCCGGCGAACCGGGAGAGCCTGGTGAGCCCGGAGAGCCGGGAGAGCCCGGGGAACCTGGTGAGCCCGGCGAACCGGGAGAGCCCGGCCAGCCCGGAGAGCCCGGCCAGCCCGGCGAACCCGGGGAGCCGGCAACGCCGATCGAGCCCTCGGGCCCGAACACGCCGGGTACCAACACCGTCACGCCGCCCAAGGGCACCGACGAACTCGCGCACACCGGTGCCGGTTCGCTCGGGCTCGTGATCCCGGCGGGCGCCGGCCTGCTGCTCGGCGGTGTGGTCCTCTACCGAAGGGCCCGCGCCTCCGTGTGATTGAGCCGTGACGCAACGGAGCGGGCCCGCAAC
>NZ_JBSGZO010000274.1:0-11415 GCF_053611045.1 Streptomyces sp. NPDC054841
ACCCCACACGGGGTGCACCGCCCGTCGCATACTTGCCGCACACGGATGCGTCGGTGAGAGTCGGGAGAGAGCGCGGTGGTGGCGGAGCCGGAAGGTCCTGTGGAGGACCGGAAGCCGCAGTCGGACGAGGCGCACAGCGCCTTCGTCCCACCGGAGGGCGTGGAGCAGCCCGGGCCGCCCGAGGAGGACCATCCGTCCTCGGAGTTCGCCGTCCCCGACGGCCTGTCGACGGAGCCCTTCGCCGAGCCCGGGGGCTCCGCGTTCGCGCCGCCGTCCACGTACCGCACCCGGGAGTCGCCGCCCGTCTACACCCCGGCCCACGGCATGCCCGTGATCCAGCTGTCGAAGGACGCGCCGTGGCAGGACCGGATGCGCACGATGCTGCGGATCCCCGTGAGCGAGCGGCCGCTGCCGGAGCCGGTGCAGCGGCACGACGAGGCCGGGCCCGCCGTACCCCGCGTGCTCGACCTGACCCTGCGCATCGGCGAGCTGCTGCTCGCGGGCGGCGAGGGTGCCGAGGACGTCGAGGCGGCGATGCTCGCGATCACGAGCTCGTACGGGCTCGACCACTGCGAGCCCACGGTCACGTTCACGCTGCTGTCGATCACGTACCAGCCCTCGCTCGTCGACGACCCGGTGACGGCGAACCGGACGGTACGCCGCCGGGGCACCGACTACACCCGGCTGACCGCCGTCTACCAACTGGTCGCCGACATCAGCGGCGAGGACCACGAAGTCAAGCTGGACGAGGCGTACCGGCGGCTCGCCGAGATCCGCCGTAACCGGCATCCGTATCCCGGCTGGGTGCTCACGCTCGCCGCGGGCGTCCTGGCCGGCGCGGCGTCCGTGCTGGTGGGCGGCGGGGCGCTGGTGTTCCTGGCAGCGGCGGTCGGCGCGATGCTGGGCGACCGGCTGGCGTGGCTCTGCGCGGGGCGCGGACTGCCGGAGTTCTACCAGTTCGTGGTGGCGGCGATGCCGCCCGCCGCGATCGGGGTGGCGCTCAGTGCGCTCCACGCGGACCTGCGGCCCTCCGCGGTGATCACGGGTGGGCTGTTCGCGCTGATCCCGGGGCGGGCGCTGGTGGCGGCCGTCCAGGACGGGCTGACGGGCTTCTACATCACGGCCTCGGCCCGGCTGCTGGAGGTCGCCTACTTCTTCGTGGCGATCGTCGTCGGGGTGCTGACGGTGCTGTACGTGGGCGTGCAGTTCGAGGCGAACCTCACTCCCGAGGGGGCGCTCAGCGTCGTCGAGCGGCCCGTGGTGCAGATCCTGGCGTCGATGGTGCTGTGCCTGACCTTCGCCGTACTGCTGCAACAGGATCGTTCCACCGTGCTGATCGCGGCGTTCAACGGCGGGGTCGCATGGGTCGTCTACGCGGCGATCGCGGTGACGGCGGGCGGGTCGTCGGTGCTGGCGACGGCCGTGGCGGCGGGTCTGGTGGGTCTGTTCGGGCAGCTCCTGGCGCGCTACCAGCACACTTCGTCACTGCCGTACGTGACGGCGGCGATCGGCCCGCTGCTGCCCGGTAGCGCCACGTACTTCGGGGTCCTGCACATCGCGCAGAACAACATGGACCAGGGCTTCGCCTCGCTGGCCAGGGCGGCGGCGCTGGCACTGGCCATCGCGATCGGGGTGAACCTGGGCGGTGAGATCGCCCGGATGTTCCTGCGCAGCCCGGCCGCCGCGGGCCGTCGCCGCGCGGCCAAGCGCACGCGCGGCTTCTAGGGCCTGTCCGGGACCGGGACAGGACCTGGCGCCCTGGCGGCTTCAGCCGGCGCCCCGGAGGCGAACCGAGTCCCGAACGAAGGTGCGTCCTCAGCGCTTGGCGTGACGGCCGCGCTGGGCGGACTGGGCTCCCTGGGGCTCGGCCGGCGGGTTGGCCGCGGCTTGCTTCTTGCCCTTGGAGCGGGCGCGCAGGAACTCGATCGCGATCGGGACGACCGAGATGAGCACGATGGCGATGAGGATCGCCTCGATGTGCTTGTGGACGAACTCGACGTTGCCGAGCGCGGCGCCGAGGAGCGTGACTCCGGCGCCCCAGAGCACACCGCCGATGATGTTGAAGGTGAGGAACGAGCGGTAGTTCATCCGGCTCACACCGGCGATGATCGGCGTGAACGTACGGACGATCGGTACGAAGCGGGCGAGGACCAGCGACTTCGGGCCGTACTTCTCGAAGAACTCGTGCGCCTTCTCCACGTTCTCCTGCTTGAAGAGCTTGGAGTCCGGGCGCTTGAAGAGGGCGGGCCCGACCTTGCGGCCGAAGAGATAGCCGACCTGGTCGCCGATGATCGCGGCGAGCACGACGAGGGCGCAGACGATCCACAGCGGTACGTCGATCTTGTCCGCGGTCACCAGCAGGCCCGTGGTGAACAGCAGCGAGTCGCCCGGCAGGAAGAACCCGATCAGCAGACCGGACTCGGCGAACACGATGGCGAGTACGCCGATCAGGCCGAAGGTGGTGATCAGATAGTCCGGGTCCAGCCAGCTCGGTCCGAGCGCAAGGGTGTTCACGAGGTCCGGGCTCCTGTGTGATTGGTCGATCGACGTGGCGAGTGCCCAAAACTATCAACGCATCCGGGTGGTGACGGGTTCCACCGGTCCTCTCCGGATGCGAGGTGAACGGACGGCCACAAGGCTGTGGCCATGGGTATTGATGAGTACGGCGGCGGGCAGGGCCCTCACTCCGATGTGCTGGTCGTCACAACGAACGACGTCCCGGGCTTCCGGGTGGAGCAGGTGATCGGCGAGGTCTTCGGGCTGACGGTGCGTTCGCGGCACCTGGGAAGCCAGATCGGCGCGGGCCTGAAGTCGATGGTCGGCGGTGAGCTCAAGGGCCTGACGAAGACCCTCGTGCAGACCCGTAACCAGGCCATGGAGCGGCTGGTCGAACAGGCGCGCTCGCGGGGCGCGAACGCCGTGCTCATGTTCCGTTTCGATGTGACGGAGGCGGCGGACGTGGGCACGGAGGTGTGCGCCTACGGCACGGCCGTGGTGATCGCCAGGACGTGACGGCGCCACCGGGACCATCGGCGGTCCGCGGTCGGGCCAGGGGTACGCACAACGGCTTCGGTCCTCACGCCACGCATGGCGCACGCCCTTTAATTTCGCGCCTTACGGGCGATTTGTGCCGTTATCGTGAGGCCCGTGACGACGACCGAGCACGCCCCGCCGGCCACCCCGGCGCGCGATCTGCTGCCGCTGATCCTCCCCGCGATCGTCGTCGGAGTCGCCTCGAGCCTGCTTCTGCTGGGCGTGACCGCGGTCTCGGAGCAGCTCAAGAACGTCCTGTGGGAGGTTCTGCCCGACGCAATCGGTATCGGCCCCTATTCGGCGCTCTGGGTGATCGCCGTGCTGACGGCGACGGGCCTGGCCGTGGGGCTCGTGGTGTGGAAGGTGTACGGGCACGCCGGGCCCGATCCGGCCACGATGGGGCTCGTCGACCCCCCGCTGCCGGCCCCGGTGGTGCCCGGGCTGCTGCTCGCCTCCGCGCTCGCGCTGGCCGGCGGGGTCAGCCTCGGCCCGGAGAACCCCATCACCGCCGCGAACATCGCGCTCGCCGCCTGGCTCGGCCGCAAGGCGATGCACGGCTCGGGCGCGGACCTGTGGGCGGGCCTCGCCGCCGCGGGCACGATCGGCGCGCTCTTCGGTACGCCCGTGGCGGCCGCGCTGATCCTCACCGAGAGCATGGCGGCGCGCCCGGCACCCGGGGCGCTCTGGGACAAGCTGTTCGCCCCGCTCATCGCCGGCGGAGCCGGCGCGCTGACCACCGAACTGATCGCGCACCCGACGTTCGATCTCGCGCTGCCCGACCTGGGGGGATCGCGCTGGGGCGATGTGCCGGCGGCGATGGCGGTCTCCTCGCTGGGCGCGCTGGTCGGCATGGCGGCCGTGTACGCGTTCCCGTACGCCCATGCCGCGTTCCGGAAGCTCCGGCACCCCGTACTGATGATCGGTGCGGGCGGACTGGTGCTCGGGCTGCTCGGGGCCCTGGGCGGGAGCCTGACGCTCTTCAAGGGCCTGGACGAGATGAAGGTGCTGGCCTCGGACCCCACGGGTTGGTCGTCCCGGCAGTTCGCGCTGATGACGGTGGTCAAGCTGGCCGCGCTCACGGTCGCGGCGGCGTGCGGGTTCCGCGGCGGACGGATCTTCCCCTCGGTGTTCATCGGGGTCGCGCTCGGGCTGGGCGTCAGCGCGCTCGTACCCGAGGTGCATCCGACGCTCGGGGTGGTCTGCGCGGTGCTCGGCATCCTGCTGGCGATCACCCGGCAGGGCTGGCTGAGCCTGTTCACCGCGGCCATTCTCGCCGCCGACCAGCACGTGTTCCCGCTGCTGTGCGTCGCCGTGCTGCCGGCCTGGCTGCTGGTGACCGGACGGCCGCTGATGCAACTCCACGACGACGGCACATCCCTGCGTTGAAAGACGACGGCACATCCCTGCTTGGAAAGGCGACCGGACATGGCACTGCACAAAGGCGGAACGGACCGCGAGGAAAGCCCGGAGCGGCGCAGGCTCTCGCTCAATCCCTTCTACGGGGAGGCCGATCCGACCGGGTCGATGACCTCGGCGCCGCCCAAGCACCAGCTTCCGGACGGGCCGATGGCGCCCGCTACGGCCTATCAACTGGTCCATGACGAGCTGATGCTGGACGGCAACTCGCGCCTGAATCTCGCCACGTTCGTGACGACGTGGATGGAGCCGGAGGCCGGGGTGCTGATGGCGGAGTGCCGCGACAAGAACATGATCGACAAGGACGAGTACCCGCGTACGGCCGAACTGGAGCGGCGGTGTGTGGCGATGCTCGCCGACCTCTGGCACGCACCGGCCCCGGAGACGACGGTCGGCTGCTCGACGACCGGGTCGAGCGAGGCGTGCATGCTCGCCGGGATGGCGCTGAAGCGCCGGTGGGCGAAGCGCAACGCGGACCGGTATCCCGGCGCCCGGCCGAATCTCGTCATGGGCGTCAATGTGCAGGTCTGCTGGGACAAGTTCTGCAACTTCTGGGAGGTGGAGCCGCGGCTGGTCCCGATGGAGGGCGACCGCTTCCACATCGACCCGCAGGCGGCGGCCGATCTGTGCGACGAGAACACGATCGGAGTGGTCGCGATCCTGGGCTCCACCTTCGACGGGTCGTACGAGCCCGTCGGGGAGGTCTGCACGGCGCTGGACGCACTGCAGGAACGTACGGGACTCGACATCCCGGTCCATGTGGACGGGGCGTCGGGGGCGATGGTGGCGCCGTTCGTGGACGAGGACCTGGTCTGGGACTTCCGGCTGCCGCGGGTGTCGTCGATCAACACCTCCGGGCACAAATACGGGCTGGTCTACCCGGGGGTGGGATGGGCACTGTGGCGCTCGCCGGAGGATCTCCCCGAGGAACTGGTCTTCCGGGTCAACTACCTGGGCGGCGACATGCCGACGTTCGCGCTCAACTTCTCGCGGCCGGGAGCCCAGGTCGTGGCGCAGTATTACACGTTTCTGCGGCTCGGCCGTGAAGGGTACCGGGCCGTGCAGCAGACGACCCGGGACGTCGCGCGACGCCTCGCGGACCACATCGGGAGGATCGAGGAATTCCAACTGCTCACCCGGGGCGACGAGTTGCCGGTCTTCGCCGTCACCACGGCTCCGGACATCAAGAACTTCGACGTCTTCGACGTCTCGCGCCGGCTGCGGGAGAGCGGCTGGCTGGTGCCCGCCTATACCTTCCCGCCGAACCGCGAGGACCTGTCGGTCCTGCGCTTCGTCTGCCGCAACGGCTTCTCGGCGGACCTGTCGGCGCTGCTGATGGAGGACCTGAACCGGATCCTCCCCGACCTCCGCGCCCAGAGCGCCCCCCTCAGCAAGGACAGATCGGCGGCGACGAGCTTCCACCACTGAGCGGAGCGGGGCCGGGGGGTGCCACGCACCCCCCGGGAGAAGTCAGCGGCTCAGCCGCGCGAAGCGCCGCACCGCCCAGGGGAAGAAGACCGCGATCAGGAGCGCCGGCCAGGCGGTCGCAAGGAAGGCCGCGGTGCCGCCGTGCCGGCGCCGGCCGATCGCGTAGCCGACGGTGATCACGACGACTGCTGGTCAAACTTGATTACTCTTGATCGCCCTCGTGCGGGACACCCGTCGCATAGGGGTTCTCCTGCCCCTCGGCGAGCACCCCCACAAACGACCCACCCTCCCCCGCGAAGGTGTACGCCCCGCCCTCGATCCGCTCGATCAGACCGCGCGTCCACGCCGCTCCCGCGTCCGCCGAGTGGACCCACATGTTCATGATCTCGCCGATGTGGCCGAGCTGTCCGGGCCCGTCCTCGGGGGTGTAGTACTCGGTGACCGCCGCGCGCCACTCCTCGATCCCGCGCACCCGCTCCTGGAGCAGTTCCACGGCCTCGTGCCGCTCCAGGTCCACGATGAAGCCGACCCCCGCCGAGAGCACGTCCATCTTCTGGTCGTACGAGGTCAGCGCCTCGCGCAGGAGTGCGAAGAACTCCTTGGTGCCGCTCTCGGTGATCTCGTACTCGGTGCGCGGCGGGCCGCCGGCCGTGGACGGCGCGATCTCATGGGCGTGCAGCAGTCCCTGCTTCGCCATGTGCTTGAGCGCGTGATAGATCGAGCCGGGCTTGGCGTTCGACCATTCATGCGCACCCCAGTACTCCAGGTCGTTGCGGACCTGATAGCCGTGCGCCCGCCCGTGCTGTCGCACGGCCCCGAGGACCAGAAGCCGGATCGCTGACATGTGCGCGCACCCCTTCTATTCAACTTTGACTAGGGTACGCGCGCTAAGGAACCCACTTGTACTTGCCGCCGCCGACCCATCTCACGTGCGCGGGATCGTCGAGATCGACGTGCTTCAGTCCCGCGTCGTACGCCAGTTGGATCACGTCCAGCATGTCGCGCGCAATCCCCGCCGCGACCCCGTTGATCTCCACCATACGGAACGGTGGATCACCCGGGATGACACGGAGGACGACCACCGGGGCCACTGCTCCTTCTTCGCTCATGCTTCAAGCGTGGGGCAGGGCCAGGGCGCACGCATGAGGGAGAGGTCCGGCGAGCACCGTGTCCGGGCCCGGGGCCGTCGCCCCGGACCGTTGCGCCGGACAGGCCCTAACTCCAGCTCTGGCCGCTCTCCAGCGCCACCAGCTCGAACGAGTTCTTCCCGTCCAGCGACTCGCGGACGATGTCCGCGTGGCCCGCGTGCCGGCCGATCTCCTCGACCAGATGCAGCATCAGCCAGCGCATGGACACCCGGCCCTCCTTCGGGAACCACGGCGCCTCGGGCAGCGGGAAGGAGTCGTCCAGGCTCGGCACGGAGCGGATGAACTCCTCGGTCTCCTTGGCCACACCGTCCCAGAAGGCCAGCGTGTCCGGGATCGTCTCGCCGTCGACGAGCCGGAAGCTGTCTGCCCAGGTCTCCTCGGTCCGCTGCCTCTCGTTCGGCCGCTGCTGCGCCATCCGCAGCCAGTTCAGCTCGGTCTCGGCGACATGCTTGAGCAGACCGGAGAGCGACAGCTCGCTGGCGCTGGGGCGGCTCGCCGCCTGCTCCTCGGTCAGACCGAGCACGGACCGGCGGATCGCGCCACGCTGCGCCTCCACAAAGCTGAGCAGCGCGCCGCGCTCGTCGCCCTGGGCCTCTGCGGGAACGTGAGTGACCATGATGTCCGCCTTCGCATGGGAGCTGGTGCGGCCGCTCGTGCGGCCGCCCTGACAACTCCCAAGCTACGGACCTTTGCGGTCAGCTTCTGTCCGCAAGTCTCCCGCGGGCACAATTCTCAGAAGGGGAAGACGGAACGTCCCCGCTGCACCGAGATCCACTTCTGGGTGGTGAACACCTCGACCATCGCCTCACCGTTCAGCCGCCCCAGGCCGGAGGCCTTTTCGCCGCCGAAGGGGACGATCGGCTCGTCGTGGACGGTCGAGTCGTTGATGTGGATCATTCCGGTGTGGATCCGCTGGGCGAGGGCCACCCCGCGCTCGATGTCCCCGGTGTGCACGGCCCCGCTGAGCCCGTACGGCGTGTCGTTGGCGATCCGGATCGCCTCCTCCTCCCCGTCGAACGGTACGAGGAGCACCACCGGGCCGAAGATCTCCTGCGACAGGACGGGCGAGTCGGCCGCCAGGCCGGTCAGCACGGACGGGGAGACCACATTGCCCTCGGTCCGGCCGCGGAGCAGGGCCGTCGCGCCCGCCTCGACGGACTGCTCGACCAGGTTCGACACCGCCTCGGCCTGCAGGGAGTTGATGAGGGGGCCGATGTGGGTCTGCGGGTCGGCGGGGTCGCCTACCTTGAGCGTCTTGACCTTGGCGACCAGCTTCTCGGTGAACTCCTGCTCCACCTTGCGGTCGACCAGGATGCGGTTGGCCGCCATGCAGACCTGGCCCTGGTGCACGTAACGGCTGAAGACGGCTGCGTCGACGGCGTAGTCGATGTCGGCGTCGTCGAGCACGATGAAGGCGCTGTTGCCGCCGAGTTCGAGGACGGCGTGCTTGAAGTTCGCCGCGCAGACGGTCGCGACGTGGCGGCCCACCCGGTCGGAGCCCGTGAAGGAGATGACCTTCGGGACGGGGTGCTCTATCAGCGCGTCGCCGATCTCTGCTATGTCCGTGATCACGACATTCAGCAGTCCGGCGGGCAGGCCCGCGTCCTCGAACACCTTGGCCACCAGGGATCCGCCGCAGATCGGCGTGTTCTGGTGCGGCTTGAGCACCACGGCGTTGCCGAGAGCCAGCGCCGGCGCGACCGACTTGATCGACAGGAGGAAGGGGAAGTTGAACGGGCTGATGACGCCGACGACGCCGACGGGGAGCCGGTAGACGCGGTTCTCCTTGCCGTCGACCGGCGAGGGCAGGATGCGGCCCTCGGGGCGCAGCGACAGCTGGATCGCCTCGCGCAGGAACTCCTTGGCGAGGTGCAGTTCGAACCCCGCCTTCAGACGGGTCCCGCCCAGCTCGGCGACGATCGCCTCGGAGATCTCCTCCTCGCGGTCCTCTATGACCCTCAGGGCGCGCTCGAAGACCCCACGGCGGGAGTACGGGTTGGTGGCCGCCCACTCCTTCTGCGCGCGCTCCGCGGCCCGGTAGGCCTCATCCACCTCGTGCGCTGTGGCGACGGTGATGGAGGCCAGCTTCTCCTCGTTGTACGGATTGAAGTCGATGATGTCCCAGGAGCCGCTGCCCGGGCGCCATTCGCCATCGATGTACTGGAGTGCCAGATCGCTGAAGAAGGAGGACATGAGATCCCTTACCGCCGCGGAAGCAGATGAAGATGCAGATGCAGATGGAGATGCAGTTACCGGTTCGCCTGATGCCACGTCATCGTACTGGCCAGTCAGGTGAGTTGGAGGAGACCACGGAGAAGGTCCCGGCTCTCGGCCGGGCCCGGACTGTCCTGCCGGAGGCGCTCCATCACCCGTTCGTACTGCGCGACCTCCTCGCGCTTGTCGAGGTACAGCGCGCTGGTCAGCTGCTCCAGATAGACGATGTCGGAGAGGTCCGACTCCGGGAAGCGCAGCATCGTGAAGGCCCCGGATTCACCCGCGTGGCCGCCGAAGCTGAAGGGCATGACCTGAAGGGTGATGTTCGACTGCTCGGAGACCTCGATCAGATGCCTCAGCTGGCCCTGCATCACGGCCCGGTCGCCGTAGGGACGACGCAGGGCGGCCTCGTCCAGGACGGCGTGGAAGCGAGGTGCGCGCTCGGAGACGAGCGCCTTCTGACGCTCCAGCCGCAGCGCGACCCGGCGGTCGATCTCGGCGCTCGGCGCGCCGGGCATACCGCGCGCGACGACCGCATGCGCGTACGCCTCGGTCTGCAGCAGGCCGTGGACGAACTGGACCTCGTAGATCCGGATGAGCGAGGCGGCGCCCTCCAGGCCGATGTACGTCTGGAACCAGCCGGGCAGCACATCGCCGTAGCTGTGCCACCAGCCCGCCACATTGGCTTCCTTGGCCAGGCCGAGCAGTGAGGCGCGCTCCGCCTCGTCGATGACGCCGTAGAGCGTGAGGAGGTCCTCGACGTCCCTGGCCTTGAAGCTCACCCTTCCCAACTCCATACGGCTGATCTTGGATTCGGATGCGCGGATCGAGTAGCCCGCGGCCTCGCGGGTGATGCCGCGCGACTCACGCAGCCGCCTCAGCTGCGAGCCAAGCAGGATGCGGCGCACCACAGACCCTCCGCCAGGACCATCGGCCCGGGGGTAGCCCCACGACTCCACTGCAGTCACGTCTCCAACCCTCCCCTTCGCCATCGCTGTCTCGGGGCACCCCCGAACCCCGAGCCCCGGATTCTGCCACCAAAACGCTTCAGCCCGTACTCATTCGATTACGGAAATGAGACGCCTTTGAGAAGGGGGCGAAAGAAGCGCAGGGAAGATATGAGCGTGAACCGGCACGGGTTCGGACAGGTCCGGCGCGTGCACGTGCATCTGCCCTTGCATCTGATGTACGCATTCGGAACCATGGACCCCGCGCACCTGCGTACTCGTTCGTGCTCGTTCGTGTTGTAGCGTCACAGCCGCGATTCCCGGGAGTGCCTCGCATGGGAACGAATGGATCGACCATGCTCGAGCCGTTACGGCAGGGCCTTCCGCCGATCGATCCCGCGGCCGTCTCCAGTTCCGCCTCATGCACTCTTCCCGCCCGGTACGAAGCTGTGCGCGGCGCCCGGAAGTTCACGAGCAGAACACTCACCCGGTGGGAGCTGAACGAACACTTCGACGATGTCGCTCTCGTCGTCTCCGAACTCGTCACCAACGCACTGCGGCACGCCCTCCCCTCGGACACTCCGCGTGATCAGGAGCCGCCCGTGCGGCTGCACTTGATGCGCTGGACGAGCCGGCTGGTGTGCGCGGTGCGCGACCCCAGCAAGGAAAGCCCCGTCGCGGGCGAGGCGGAGGACTCCGCCGAATGCGGCCGGGGGCTTTTCCTGGTGGACTCCTTCAGCGACAGCTGGGGCTGGCACCCGCTGGCCGGGCCACTGACCGGAAAGGTCGTCTGGGCACTGTTCCGCCTGTCCGCGGAGTGAGCGGCGGACGTGGATGCATACACGGATGCAGATACAGATGTAGACGTAGATGCAGACGTGTACGAGCGGCTTGCGATCGCACGGCGTGAGCGGCCCACCCCCCTGAGGGGCCGGCCGCCTAGGCCCTGTCCGGGCGATCTTGTCGGGCCCGCGACGACAGCTACGGCACCTCGCTGCGTTGTCGGAGTCGCCCAAGTACGCCCAGTACGAGGGCGATCCTCCGCCTTGCGATGCGTCCCCTCGGCCCCAGGGGGCCGGGGGAGACCCCATGCATCTGACGCCGCGGCCTGGTCCTCGAAGATCGCCCGGACAGGACCTAAGGGCTGTCCCGTAATCCCCGGCGGGCGCACGACGACAGCTACGGCACCTCGCTGCGTTGTCGGATCGCCCGAATACGCCCAGTATGAG